>JBFMHL010000155.1:0-18539 GCA_040753055.1 Thermodesulfobacteriota bacterium
GGTTCTCCCCCAACCGGCCCGAGCGGAAGAAACCCGCCGGAAAGAAAAAAAAGACCCCCGTCCCGCCGGATCTTCTAAACGTCTACCGTTACATGCGCATGGCCCGGGAGGTCATCTTGTTCCTGGCCTTCTACCCGGGCCAGTCGGGAAACGACTGCATCATCGGAGAAGCCATCGCCATCGGGGAAAAGGACCCTTCCCTGCTGGTCACGGGGGCCGTGTCCAGCCCGCAGGCCATGCCCAACTACCGGCCGGACAAAAAGGACGAGGACGGAGAGGTCGTCGAGGAAGGATGCTCTCCCACCACCTACGACAATGGGAACATCTCCATTGTCCGGGCCTCCAAGATTGACGCGATGAGCCTCCTGGGCGACCTGGGGGCCGAGCAGCTGGTGGCCAAGGGAAACGTTGGGGCCATCATCCACGACAAGCTGGTGGTCATTGACCCCGCCTCCGACGACTGCGTGGTGGTCCTGGGCAGCCACAACCTGGGCTTCAAGGCCTCCTACTCCAACGACGAGAACATGCTCATCGTCAAAGGCGACCGGGAGCTTGCAGCAGCCTACGCCGTGCACATTCTGGACGTATACGACCACTACCGCTTCCGCGCCATCGAAAATGAGAGGAAGTCCCAGGGGAAGAAGGGATGGTCCGGGTTTCTGGACACCAGCGACCGCTGGCAGGATGCTTACGCGGAAAAAAGGAAGGGTGCCCTCATGCGCTACTTCGCCCGCTGACCGCAGGAAGGGGCCGGGTTGGATAAAGCTTTCCGATGGGCACCCGATCCGGCTGCCATAGATTTAATATACTGTAATTAAACAAAAAAATAATCTCGACCAAAGATTTGAAAAAAATGCGGGAGAAGGGCCTCACCGCCCCTCCCCCGCACGATGTCTTTCCTGCCTCGTTCAGCCGATCAGCATGCGGAGGATCTTGTCCAGGAGGTAGGAGTACGGCGGCCGCATGAAGGAAACAGCGCTGGGCGATTTCTGGGTGAACACGGCCTTGCAATGGGAGAAGGCATAGAAGCCTTCCCGGGCGTGGTAGGCCCCCATGCCGCTGGGTCCGATGCCGCCGAAGGGGAGATCGTCCTGGGCCACGTGAAGCATGGTGTCGTTGATGGTGACGCCGCCCGATGTGGTCCGGACAAGAACCTTCTCGCGGTTCTTCCTGCGTTCGGTGAAAAGGTAGAGGGCGAGCGGCCTGGGCCGGGCGTTGATGAAGCGGATGGCTTCGTTCAGGTCCTGATACTCGTAGACGGGCAGGATGGGGCCGAAGATCTCCTCGCGGGAGAGGTCCATGTCCGGGGTCGCGCCCAGGACCACCGAGGGCGGCAGCTTGCGCATGGCGCGGGCCCGGTCCGACTTGGTGGTCTTGAGAGAAATGACCGTGGCGCCCTTTTCCCGGGCCTGGGCAAGGTAGCCCGCCAGCCTTTCGTAGTGGCGCTCGTTGATGATGGCGGTGTAGTCCGGGTTGTCGGTGATGGTGGGGTAGAAACGGCGCCAGCAAGCCAGGACCTGCTCCGCAAAGGGCTCGGCCTTGGTGGTGGGGACCAGGGCATAGTCGGGCGCGACACAGGTCTGGCCCGCGTTGAAACTCTTTCCCGCAGCGATGCGCTCGGCGGCCGTTTGCAGGGAGTAGTCGGGGCACACCAGCGCCGGCGACTTCCCGCCCAGCTCCAGGGTCAGGGGCGTGAGGTTCTGTGAGGCCGCTCCCATGACCATGCGCCCCACGGCCGTGGAGCCGGTGAACAGCAGGTGGTCGAATGGCATGCGGGAGAAGGCGCCGCCCACATCCGGCCCTCCCGTGATCACCGCCGCGCCCTCGGGCGGAAGGATCTCGGAGATCATGGTGGCCATCAGCTCCGAGGTCCTGGGCGTGAACTCCGACGGCTTGCACATCACCCGGTTTCCCGCGGCCAGGGCGGTGGCCAAGGGCAATAGGGCTAGGTAGAAGGGGTAGTTCCAGGGCGCGAGCACCCCGGTCACGCCCTTGGGCTGGACTATGACCGACGAGCGGCCGGGCAGAAAAACGGCGTTGCTGGCCCGCTTGCGGGTGCGCATCAGGGCCTTCAGGTTCTTCTGCAGATAGCGGATGCCCGAGGCGGTGGTGTAGATCTCCGCCACCAGGATCTCGGCCGTGGACCGGCTGCCGAAGTCAGCATCCATGGCGGCCACGGCCTCGTCCGTGCGGTTCTGGATGATGGTGAGCAGCCTGTCCAGAATCTCCATGCGGGTGTTGTAGTCCGGGGGCCCTTCGGTCTCATGGGCCCGGCGCTGGAGGGAGAAAATGCGGCCAAGCTCCTCCAGGGCCGCCGTGTCTTTTTCGTCTTTCCCGGTCATGGTCTCGCTATTCCTTGTATTGTGCGATGGAGCAGGTCGGTTGATGCGCCCTCCCCCGGCCGGGCGGCAACCCTACTGCTGGGTCTGGACCTCTCCCTCATGCTGCCGGATGAGATCCTCGCGGCCCTTCTCGATGGCCATCCTGCGCCTGGCCTCCTCCGCCTGATCGCCGTAAGTCTTGTCAATGAGGCTGTCCAGCTTCTTTTGCTTTTCCTCCTCCGAAAGCCCCGCGTCCTCCTTGATCTTGGCGCTTTCCGCGGCGAAGGTGTCCTCGCGCTTCTTTTCCACGGCCAGCTGCGCGTCCACATCGTCTAGTCGTTTCACCTGCTCCGGAGTGAAGAACTCCTCCCGGAACTTGTGGTCCAGCGCCTTTTTGTCCTCTTCGTTCTGCATCTCGGCCAAATCCTTCTGGTACATGGCAAGCCTTTCCTGGTAGCGGTTGTATGGCTTGTTGTAGTCCTCCACCAGGTTCGCCTCCTCGCCCCACATGGACCCGGAAAGCTCCTTGATCTTCTTTTCCTTCTCCGCGCCGTAAAGGTTTTCGTCCTTCACGATGGCGCCACGCCGGATGGCGTACTCGCGCATCTTGATCTCGCCGCCCCACATGGCGTCCGCCACCTCCGCGCCCATGCGCTCCCTGCGGAAGTCCTGGATCCTGCGCAAGAAGGCGATGATGTCTTCCGGGTTCGTGGGGTTTCCCCAGTCCTTCATCTTGCCCATCAGGTCTATCTCGCAACGCAGATACTGCTCATAAAGCTTGTAGACCCGTTCGGCCTCCTCCGGAGGGAGCTGGGCGTATAAGAAGTCCTTTACGCTTTTCAGGGCCGCGTCCATGTTGGGGCTGTCCTTGAAGAGCTTGGTGAGGTACTTGAAGTATTTCAACGTGTAGGGTCCCACTTCGAGCCCCTCTGCAAAGTATTTGTGTAGGTCTATGTTGGCGAACTGCCCGGAGTTGGGGGCGGCCGTGGCGGCGGTCAGGCCCCGGGCCTGGGCCGCTGCCAGGTCCTGCCGCAGGAGGTCGCGGGCCTTGGCCTGGTCCGAAAAGGAGATGTTGCTCTTGTTGTCGAAGATGTAACCGGTCTGCTCCTCCTTGGCGCTCATGAACTTCAATGCCGCAAACGCCAGAATGGCGAGGACCACCACCGCCCCGCCCAGGGCCATCAGCTTCTTCTTGTTCATGGGAATCATGCTCCGAGCAGAATGTTCAAGGCAAAAGCTTCCTACCGCCAGGGTGTTCTATAGCACAAAGAAGGCGTGAGAAAAAATAAAAGGGGCGCCTTGCGGCGCCCCTTGGGGATCGGCTTTATTTGGCTTGGTTCTTAGTAACCCTTGCTCTTGAGCTCGGAGACGATGCTCACGAAGAAGTCCGGGGAGTCGAAGCCGGGGGTCACGCCCAGAGGCTGGTTGACCTCGTTCAGGTGGTCCACGCCCGCGGAGTACCAGGCGCCTTCCTTCACGCCGCGGAAAGAGCCCCACTTGGCGGAGTTGACGGAAACCAGGCCGTCGTTGTCGCCTTCGTAGGCCAGCAGGATGGGCCAGGTGGCGACGAAGTACCAGTTGCGGGCGTTAACGGCCATGGTCTTAATCTTGCCGGTCCAGCTCTGGTAGTAGATGCCGGTTTTGTTGGGCACGCTGGGGTTGAAGGTGTTGGTCATGTAGGAGCGGGTGAGCTCGTAGCCGTTCTGCAGGGTGTTGGGGTTGTCGTCGCCGAACACGAAGGCGTAGACGAAGTCCATCACGTCGCCCACCAGCCACTCCAGGCTGTTGGGAACGATGCCCAGGATGACGTCCGCGATGACCGAGCCGCGGTGCGGGCCGGCGATGGAGGTGTGGGAAGCCACCTTGGTGGAGAGGCCCAGGTTGGAGATGGCGTAACGGGTGTAGAGGCAGCCGTGGGAGTGGCCGATGATGTTGGCCTTGGTCTTGCCGGTCACGGCCAGGATCTGAAGGAACTGGGCCTTGAAGGCGGCGGCCTTGTTGGCCGTGGTGTCCATGCCGTTCACCGTGGTGACGTACACGCTCGCGCCCTCGTCATCCAGCGCCTCGGGAATTCCGTACCAATAATCCAGGATGCCCAGGATCTCCGCGGAAGCGCCCATGCCGTGGGCCAAGATCACCGGATACTTGGTGTTGCAGGTGGCGGAGCTGCCGCCGGCAAGCGCCAGGGTGGGGAGTACCGTCAGGATCAGGGCCGCGATCAGGAGCATCCGTTTCATTGCATCACCTCTTGGTATGGGGTTTGGAAAAATTTGGTGCGATTAATGATTAAGACCCTACGAGAAATACGTCTGAGGCGGCAATCGGATGCTATGCTTAATTAAGTATGGTTTTTAATGGTGTTAGAAAGCCGGGCCAAGGTATGAAAAAACCGACTTCGGCTGAAGGGACGACCCATCTTTAGTATTAGAAGAGTGAAGGAAAAACCATCATCATAGACACGGTGTCCATTATAACAATTTAAAATCATTTACTTTATTTGGGAAATCTAAAAAAACGGGCGCCCGCTCGAAAAATGAATGTCTCCTCATTTTATCAGGGGTGATTTTCCTCCTATTCCCCGCCCCTATTGGCCTAGTCCCCTGGAGTCCCAGGCTCATACCCGGACATCCGTCCGGCAAGGCCTTCCATGGGTGGACCCTCCGTTCTCACACTTTTTTCAGCCTGGAAAATTTTCTAGGGCTATTCTAATTTTTTATATTATATCAACAAATTAACTTGAATGGACCTGGAAACGCACCCCTTTAAAAACCTCTTCCCCCCTCTTTGCGGCATGGCCCAAACCCAGCAGCGCCTTGATACTTTTTTTTATTACGCATTAGAAATCCGCTCATACCGCTGCTTTCCCGGCGGGAGGCCCGCCCGCGCCCCGGCTACTTCCTGTTTCGCCTTGCCTCCCGGAATGGGTGTGATAGTGTAAAAAAATCCTTCCGCTCGACTCGGCGGGGACAATTTCAAAAAATGAGGAGGCATTCATGGAAAAACCAGCTGTCGCCGCCCTGCGCTATGACACCCCCTTCTCCTCCGTCGAGAAGGCGGTTTCCCTGAGCAACGCCTTCCGCCTCATGCCCAAGGGCGCCAAGGTCTTCGTCAAGCCCAACATCGTCTTCTGGACGCGCGCCGTGGCCTTCCCCAAGTGGGGCGTCATCACCACCAGCCGCGTCATCGAGGACGTGGTCAAGCTGCTGAAGGACATGGGCGCCTCCGCCATCACCATCGGCGAAGGCGTGGTGGTTTCCGATCCCAAGGACACCGCCACCCCGGCCCACGCCTTCGATAGCCTGGGCTACACCGAGATGGGAAAGCGCTACGGCGTAAAAGCTGTCAACGTCATGGAGCGTCCCTTCAAAAAGGCCGAGGTAGCCCCCGGCATCACCCTAAACTACTCCGCGGACATCCTGGACGCCGACTTCGTGGTCTCGGTCCCGGTCATGAAGACCCACAACCAGACCATGGTGAGCCTCTCCATCAAGAATATAAAAGGAACCATAGACATCAAAAGCCGCAAGCAGTGCCACAGCGCCAACCCGGACACCGACCTCCACTGGTATGTGGCGCGGCTCTCCGACCCCCTGCCCCCCACGGCCTCGGTCATTGACGGCCTCTACACCCTGGAGCGCGGCCCCGCATTCGACGGCAAGGTGAAACGCGAAAACATCATCGTGGCCTCCTCCGACCCCCTCTCCGCCGACCTCGTGGGAGCCCGTATCCTGGGCTTCAACCCGGCCGACGTGCCCCACCTGGCCCACGCCGCAAAGAACCGCAGCCGCACGGCCAGCCTCGACTCCCTGAATCTCAAGGGCGAGCCCGTCGAGTCCTTGCAGAGCCCCCACGAGTACGACTTCGCCTACCAGTCCGACGACTCCGGCGAAATGCCCGTTCCCCTGGCCAAGCAGGGAATCAAGGGCCTCTTCTACCGCAAGTTCGACCTTTCCATGTGCACCTACTGCTCGGGCCTGAACGGCCTGCTCTTGACCGCCATCCGCGCCGCCTACAAGGGCACCCCCTTCGACCGCGTGGAGGTCTTGACCGGCAAGATGATGAAGCCCGCCCCGGACATGAACGCCACCATCCTGGTGGGCCAGTGCATGGTCAAGGAGCACCGCAAGAACCCCGACATCAAAAACCCCATCCTTATTAAAGGATGCCCCCCGGACCCCAAGGAGGTGGTGGAAGCCCTCCACAAGGCCGGCATCGCCGTGGATCAGACACTCTTCGACAACATGGACAAGCTCCCGGCCTTCTTCATGGGACGCTATACCGGCAAACCCGAGTTCGACGAGGCGCTGTTCCAGGCGGGGAAGTAGAGCAACGGCAAAGAAAACCGCGAAAAAAGGCCAAAGATTCTTGGGAAAACCTTTTCTTTTATGGGGAAAAGAAAAGGTTTTCCCAAACCCTTTCCAAAAGAAAACCGTAGCCTGGTTTATTTAAGGCTGCTCGGTCGGAGCCTTTACCGCTCAGCCACCCGGTTTCCCCCCGTCATTCCGGAACGCTCCATGCCCCTCGACGACCTCATCCCCCTCACGAACCGGATATCCATCGTAAACTCGCCCACCAACGGGCGCTTCCCCATGGCCTGCTCCTTCCTGGTGGCGGGAACCGACACCCGCGCCCTGATTGACACGGGCTGCGGGCCGGAAGCCTGCCGCGCGGTGATGGAGAAGCACGGGGTGGACCTGGTGCTGAACTCCCACTGCCACCCGGACCACGTGTCCGGAAACCATTTCTTCCGGGGAAAAGAACTCTGGGTGCCGGCGGAGCGCGCCGGCGAGGTGGGAAAGGTGAAGACCCTGGCCCGCCGCCTGGTGGGCCCGGACCCCTTGGTCATGAAGAATTGGGAGGACTTCGTCCGGCAGGGCCTCTCCATGGACGACTACGCGCCCACCCATACCTTCGGAGACCGCCATGCCTTCGACTTCGGCGGAGTAAGCCTGACGGCCCTATACACTCCAGGGCACCTGGACGACCACTACTGCTTCTGGGAGCCGCGGGAGAACCTGCTCTTGACCTTCGACGTGGACCTCACCACCTTCGGTCCCTTCTACGGCAACCCGGAGTCGGACATCGGCCGGTTCAAGGCCTCCATGCAGACCATCATGGACCTGTCTCCCGCCATAGCGGCCAGCTCCCACCAGCCGCCCGTTCGGGAAAACGTGCAAGAAGCGCTTGCGGAGTTCCTGGCCAAGTTCGACCGGAACGAACAGCGGGTGGCCGCGACCCTGGACATCCCCCGCACCTTCGGGGAGATCTGCGCGCGGAAGCCCATCTTCGGCAAGTACATCCCCGGCCTGGAGGTTCTGTACACCTTCTTCGAAGGATGGATGATCCGGCACCACTTGAATGAAATGGAAGCGTCGGGAAAGGTGGCGTGCGCGGAAGGACGCTACCGGCTGGCGCCCTCATAAAAAGCCGCGCGCGGCTGGCATTGATATTATCGGGAGCAGAAAATATTTCCATGGGCGTTCCTGCCGGTCGAAGGCTCGTCAAATTTTGAGCGCCCTTGCATGGCTACGCGAATGGAAATGATTGTTGCTCCCCGTACTAAAGGAGATATACGCATGGACATGTGGAAGTACTTTGACATCACGCATCGGGAGCACATTCTCTGCAATCCGATGAGTCTTGAGAAGCTTGAACAGCTTATCGCACTTCTGCCTCTGAAACCGGGGGCGCGCGTGCTTGATATCGCCACGGGAAAGGGCGAGTTTCTCGTCAGGCTTGCGGAACGGTACCGGCAAATGACGGGGACAGGAGTTGATCTCTCTCCCTACTACATTGCGGATGTCCGCAGGAAGCATCAAGAACGTGTTCCGGATGCCCGACTCCATTTCCTGGAGATGGACGGGGCCAAGTATGTCCCGGAGACCTCAGAGAGCTTCGATCTGGTAGCCTGCATCGGCGCGAGTTGGATTTATGGCGGACATCGAGGGACGCTGAACGCGCTGCAGAAGATGGCGGCCCCGGAAAGTTGGATCGTTGTGGGAGAGCCGTACTGGCGGCATGAACCGGAAAAAGAGTATTTGGAAGCGATCACAGTGGCGCGGAACGACTTCGGAACACATTATCAGAATGTGGAGGCCGGGCGGGAGTTCGGATTGGAGGCTGTCTACACACTCGTAAGCAGCCAGGATGACTGGGATAGATATGAAGGGTTACAGTGGTATGCTGCGGAAACCTGGGCGGGCGGTCATCAAGATGATCCGGATGTGGAGACCGTGCTGAAGCGAGTGCGTGAGAGTAAGACGGCATATCTGAGATGGGGGCGAGAAACGCTGGGGTGGGCGATTTATGCGTTCAGGAAAGGGGGGGCATAGCACATCTCTAGTTGGCTGACGCCGGATGGCGCTGACAACTATTGGAGGCGAAGGGCTGACAGGACAATGGTGGCCCCGGCAACTGGTTTTCCGGATGCAAAGCACAAGAGGGTCTACGGAGGGCACTGGTTTGCAGGCAAGACGGAGATTGTGCGGCCGCAGGCAGGACCTCCTGCCCTTCGGGCACCGGCAACCAGTTGCCGGTCTCACCCCTGCCCGTGCCACCCGAGTAAGAGAACTTTAAAATAAAGTTAGTTATTTAAGAAGAAAAGCAAATGAAAAAGGAGAAACGCACCATAGATGATAAAGGAGAGCCAATGCAAAGCATTTTCACCTATATAATTGATTATGATGGAGGAATTTTTATTCACCAAAATGAGGCAATTTCGGTAAAACACTCGATTCTTCGATGGGCTAAAGAGTATGATTTTTCATCGCAAATGAAAATTAAGGACAATAATATCATCAGGAGAGATTTTAAATATGAGAAATTTGAACCAACTCCGGTCGATACTGTAACTAATGTTTGGTGTTAAACTGTATCAATATTAAATAAAGGCGCAATAATCAATATTGTTAAAACTAAGAAAACATAGTGGCGGTCAGGGATTCAGGGTCATATCTTGATTATTAATTATTCGGAGGCGAGCTTTTATCTCGCGGGGGCACAGATAACCCATCGGAGGCAGGGGAATAGCAAGCTGGTGCCAGGGTGCGAAGCGCAAGACACTTAAAATCGGCGGCGATTGCCGGGCGAGCCGGCGGGCCATGTACGGGGCGGTGTCTCCTCCGGGCGCCCGATTCAGCCCTTTTCCCCGGCTTCCAGATCCACCAGAACATCCTCCAGCTCTTCCCGGAACGCCTCCGCTTCGGCGGTGATGCTCTCGGCGCCGCGCGCCACCGCCTGCTCCAGGCTCCGGGCCATTTCCGCCAGCCGGGGGGCTTCGATGACCGCCGCGGCTCCCCGGATCGCATGGGCCAGGCTCCGCAGCCCTTCCCCGTCGCCCGCAGCCGCCATCTCCCCTATCCGTTCGGGATCGGCGCTGTGCACCTCCTGGAATATCTGGAGGAGCCTTCCGTAAAGCTCCTTGTCGTTGCCGGTTTTTTTCAGGCCCTCCTCCCTGTCCACGCCGCGGCCACCTTCCTTTTTTCCACTTTTTCCGGGCAGGAAACGGGCCAGGACCCGGTACAACGCCTCCGGCTCCACGGGCTTTGCCAGGTGTTCGTTCATGCCGGCCGCCAGGCTTTTTTCGCGGTCCCTCGGCATGGCATGGGCCGTCATGGCCACGATGGGCAGATCCCGGAAGCGGGGATCGGACCGGATGGCGGAAGCCGCGGCCAGGCCGTCCATCACGGGCATCTGGATGTCCATCAGCACAAGGTCGTACTTTTGACGGCGCACCGCTTCCAGTGCTTCCCGGCCGTTTTTCGCAAGATCCGTGCGGACTCCTGCGCGCGCCAGGAACTCGGCCGCAAGGACCCGGTTCACCTCGTTGTCCTCCACCAGCAGAACACGCCCACCCCCGGCGAAGCCGCGCATCTGCTCCCAGGGCCGGGAGACGTCGGCTTCATCTTTATTATTCCTTGCCGCCATGCGGAACAGCCTGCGAACCGCCTGGGCCATGGAGAGACGGGTAACGGGGCGGCTCACGAGGCTCCTGCCCCCGTAGCTCTGGGCTTTGTTCCCCTTTCCGCGGGAACCCAGCAGAATCATGGGAATGTTTTCCGGCCAGGGAAACCCTTGCGACCCATCGGGTTCGCCCGCCCACACGATGATTCCCAAGGGCCTTCCCCGCTCCTCCGCCTCCTTGATCATCCGCTCGGCTTCGGCCGGGGTCCGGGCCTTTTCCGGGGCAAAGCCCAGGCCTGCCAGGGCCTGGCGAACGGCCTGGTTCACGGGCAAACTCCCGTTCATCACCAGGACCCGCATCCCCGCCCAGGAAGGATCCGCCAGCGGATGCTTCCCTCCATCTTCAACAAGCCCCAGACGCACCGTGAAGAAGAAGTTGCTCCCCCCACCCTGCCTTCCTTCGGCCCAAATGCGGCCCTGCATGCACTCCACCAGGCCCTTGGAGATGGACAGGCCCAGCCCCGAGCCCCCGTACTGCCGAGTCATGGAAGAGTCGGCCTGCACGAAGGGCCGGAACAGGCCTTCGGCCTGTCCCGGCTCCAGGCCGATCCCCGTATCCCAGACGGTGAACAGGATCTCCGCGAGGCCCTCCGCCGAACCCTGCGGCTCTATGGAAACACCCACCTCGCCCTTCTCGGTGAACTTGACGGCGTTTCCCACCAGGTTGACCAGCACCTGCTTCAGGCGCAGGGGGTCGCCCCTAAATGCGAAAGGCGTCTCCGGGTGCACCTGGAAAATGAGCTCCACGTCCTTTTCCGAAGCGCCCAGGCGCACCACGGACTCCACCTGGGACAAGACCTCGTCCAGCTCGAAGCGGCTTTCCTCCAGCTCGATCTTTCCAGCCTCGATCTTGGAGTAGTCCAGGATGTCGTTCACGATGGAGAGAAGCGTCCGGCCGGATTGGGCGATGGTGGAAAGGTATTCCCGCCTCTTGGGCCCCTCCCCCGCGTCCATGGCCAGGTGGGCCATGCCGATGACGGCGTTCATGGGAGTACGAATCTCGTGGCTCATGTTCGCCAGGAAGCGCGACTTGGCCTCGTTGGCGGCCTCGGCTTGCTCTCTTGCGGCCTGGGTCCTCCTCTCCGCGTCCGTCAAATCCTTTTCCAGGCGCTGGCTGTTGATGACGATGAAGTTGAGCGTCATCAGGTTGTTCCCGAACAGCATGAGGAGGAGGAAGCTCCCCTGCAGAAGATCTCCGCCCAGCTCGCTCCCGTGGGGATCGCCCACGAATAATGTGACCACGGATCGAACCAGGGTCAGTAATCCGATGAACGCGAAGCTTCCCGTCAATAGAAGATTTCGGCCGCCCATGACCCTGGGAAGTTTGCGCCAGGAAATGATTGCGCCCCGCAGGAAGTAGTAGCTCAGGAACAGCGAGCCCCACACGAGGCGCATTTGCATGCTGTTGGTCGTGAATGTGTAATGAATGTAAATCGGCAGGGCGACGGCCAGGGGGCCGAAATCGAACCAGTTGTTCGCCGGGGCCTGGGCGAACTGGTTCAGGCCCCGGCAAATGAAGGCCATACCGAAGAATATCATAAGGTTGGCAAATAAAATGGAAATAAAGTCCGGCAGGACGCCGCGCAGCCCGATGAGCAGCAGTCCGGCCGCGCACCAGGCCGTGGAAAAGGTCCATGCCAGGAAGCCCGGGTACCGGGGCCGCGTTGCGGCGACGTAAGCCATGGCCATGGAAAGGGAAATGAGGATGGCGCAGTAGACCACGGCCAGCGTTCTCATGTCGGGAAAGCCGGTCATGCCCCTAGATACTGCATATCCCTGTCTTTTTCAATCGGTTGGGGAAAAGCGCCAAAGGACGAAAGGCGACGGGGGGGGAGCAGGAACGGCGGCTGGTCGGTCTTTCAATGCGTAAGCTGCGAGTAGAGGGCGTTACGGAAGGAAAGGGCATCTTCGATATTCTTGAAGACAACCATCCATCCCGCGCTGCTGACGAGCCGTAGGGTTCCGAAGTTCATGATTCTTCCGAAAATATCCTGGTCAACCGACAAGGATGCTATTTGATCGAACATCAAATCAACGGTACTTTGGCGGATCAGCCCCTTCTTGATTACGACCCGTTTATTCGTTACGGCAAACTCGGAAGAAAAAACCGCAAGATAAGCTACAGCGATGGGCAATGCAGCAGCGGGGAAAAACAGATATCCAATATTGTGGAACTCGTTCACCTGCAGGATGACGGCAAAGCCCAGAAGCGACAGGGCTGCGAACATGATCACGGGGGCAATATAGATGAACTTGTGCAATCGTGTTTGAAAAATCACCGTTTCCCCGGGAATCAAGGTCTTGTTTATGTACCCCCCCATCGCGCAGCCTCTCGAAAAAGCTTCCCGTACTATCGCCGGAGTCCCCGGTAAGGACATCCGCAACGCCGGCATGGGGGACTTTGCCGTCCGGCGGCCTGATGCAAGGTGGCGGATTGTAGTATTCGTTCCTGTGTAGGTCAATGGAAGAATAGGGGGGGACCGGGCGGAGGAAGGGGATGATGCTTGTCAGTGAGGGGAGCGGGGCCACGAGGAACCCCTCCCCCGAAAAGGAAGGGGCTCCCCGACAAAACATGGGCGTCCGCGCGTGCCGTCACTTGGCGGCCTTTTGCCGGAACTCCCGGAGAAGAGCCGTCACCCGGTCCAGAAGCTCCGGGGGATACAGCTTTCCGGAAAGCTCGCTCCAGACCTTGTGGGTTTTATCCTTCATGATCGCCAGCTGCTCCGGGGCCATGTGGGCGGGCTTCACGCCGTACTTCAGGAGCGCTTCAAGCCCGCGCTGGTTGGCGTCGCGGGTGACGGTGATGAACTCGCGCAGAGCGCTGCCGCGGGTGGTCAGGACCTTCTGGCGCGAGGCCTCGGGCAGGCCTTTCCAGGCGTCCAGGCTCCAGATGTTGACGCCGGGGGCGTAGCGGATCTTGGCGGTGTTGACGAAACGAAGAATGGAGTAGGTCTGGGTGCCCACGACCCAAATGGAGGGCGCGATGACGGAGTCCACCACACCCTGCCGCAACGCCGCGGGGACCTCGGGGCCGTTGATGGGGATGGGGTCCACGCCCATGGCCAAAAATGTGGCTTCCTCGACAGGACCGTACCAGGTGAGGAAACGGGCGCGGGTGAAGTCTTCCAAGGTGTCCAAACGGTGATTGACGGAGTAGATCTGGTCGAAGTCCTGGTCGAACCAATAGATCAGAGCGAAGCCCTTGTCGGCGAAGTACTTGTCGAAAAGCGGATAGAGGCGCTCCCGGACGTAATCCACCTCGTCGTAGTTCTCAAAAAGAAAGGGAAGCTCCAGGACGGTGAAGGGGGGGCAGATCAGCGGCGCAACCTGGGCGGTGACCGAGGCCGCCTGGAGCTGCCCGATGCGCATCTTTTTGATGTAGTCCTCTTCATCCCCCATGATGCCGCCATAGTAGGTCTTGAACGAAACGCCGCCCTCGGTTGCTTTGAGAATGGCGGGCGCCAGGATCTCCTCCCAGGCCTTGGACCAGCCGATGCCCTTGGGCGCCAGGGTGGCCATTTTGAACACGTGCCGGGCTTCGCCGGCATGGGCTGCGAAGAGGGGCAAAGCCAAAGCAAGGGCAAAGGCGAAGACGCAAACGGCGGAACGGGTACGAACGGGCATGGGGGACCTCCGGTATCGGTACGAAGGCATGGGCCGGAAACAGGCTCCCGGCGGCCGGAAAAGGCAGGACCTTGAACCCGCCGGAACGAAGCCCGGAAAGGCGGGTGCCTGCAAGCTCGCTAAACCGAATGAAAATTTCCTGATTGGGCATATACTGGCGAGAAACTGTACCCGGACGACGCCGGGATTTACCCATGAACCGGCGGAGAAGTCAAGGCTTTTTCTAGCTGCGTCAAGATACCGTAAAAAAAGATAAAATTAAGCCGTAAACTTTCATGTATCGAGGAGGTGGAAGGTTGGGAAGCGGCGGATACACGAAACCGACGTGAGAGGATGGTCAATAGACCGTATTCCCCGGTAACTCGGAAAGGGCTTCTTAGCGCCCGGCCAGCGCCCGGTTCACCAGGTCCAGAGAGTTCTGCTGCATGACCGAATAGTCGGCAAGCGACAGGCCCGCTCCCAGGGCAACCGTTTTGGCGTGCTCCGGCGTGAGGATGTCCGAAGGGGAATGGGCGTCGGAGTTCAGCACGAGGCCTGCGCCCGTCTTCTTCGCCAGCGCGGCCACGTGCCCGTTGGTGAGGCTGTGGCCTTTCCTGGCCGTGATCTCCAGAAGCACGCCTCGGTCCCGGGCCAGCACGGCGTCCTCCTCGCTCAGCAGCCCCGGATGGGCAAGAATGTCCGCGCCGGCCAGGATGGCGGCCCGGTTGGTCCCGGGTGCCACGGGCTCCACCACCGTCTCGCCGTGGACCACGACGATGGCCGCCCCCAGGTCCCGGGCCCTCCGCACCAGCTCCGCCATATAGGGCGGCGGCACGTGGGTGAGCTCGATCCCCGGCACGACCCGGAAGCCGGGAAGCTTGTTCCACTGGGCTGCGGCCGCGGCCACCCGGGGAACGATGAAGTCTACATTGGCCATGTCGCCGTGATCGGTCATGCCGATCCCGGACAAGCCGGCCACGGACGCGCGGCGCGCCAGCTCCGAGACGATGAGCTCGCCGTCGGAGAACACGGTGTGGGAATGAAGATCATATACGGCCACGGGAGTTCCTGTTTTGTAAGGGGGAGGGAATCCAGACAAAGCGGGCGATCGCATCAAACCAAGAAGGAAAGGATGGCGCGGGACTAAAAACAACCCTCTTTCATATCAAGGGCTTTCACACCTCCCGCGCCAAACCCTTTTTCTCTTGGTTTCGGAGACGGCCTCTACATCTTGTACTTACCGAAGGCGTCCGGGTCCAGGCCCGCCAGGTAATCGGCCCAGCGCTTGCCTTCCTCGGAGTCGTCCGCCGCCTCCACCATGGCCTCCAGATTCTGGGTGGACTTGGCGATGACCTCCTGGTGGACGAAGATGGGGCTCTTGGTGCGCAGGGCTATCGCAATGGCGTCGGACGGCCGCGCGTCCATGGTGAAGCCGCCGTCCGAGCCGAGAAAATGGATCAGGGCGAAGTAGGTGTTGTCTTTCAGGTCCACCACCTCCACCTTCTCCACCCCCACGTCCATCCTGTCCAGGAAGGCCTTGAACAGGTCGTGGGTCATGGGCCGGGCGAACTCCACGTTCTGCAGGGCCATGGCGATGGAAGCGGCCTCCAGCAGGCCGATCCAGATGGGCAACGTGATGTCCCCCTCCTCGCTCTTCAATAGGAGAATGGGCGTGTTTCCGGCCGGGTCCATGGCGAGCCCGGTCACCTCCATTTTGCGCATCATAGAAGCCTCCTAACGCGCGGCCCTGCTCCGCGCCGTCAATCCGCTTTTCACGCGCCGCCTGGCCGATGCCCGCTTTGCTCCAAGGTCCGGCGGTCCGAATCCGGTGACAGGTCGTGCTCCGGGTACCAGTGTATCATAAAACGGATTCATGTGCGCGGCGTAAGGAGCTTTTCAAGTCTCTTCGCCCGGCAGGATCTCCCGGCCCCACAGGCTGTGGGCCAGGCCCCTCTCCACCAGCACCGGCACAACACGCCCCGTCAGCTCTTCCGGGGGGCTTTCCGCCGCGAAGTTCACGATGCGGTTGTCCGGGGCCCTTCCCGTGAGCTCCTGGGGGTTGTTCCGGCTCCGGCCCTCCGCCAGGACCTCCACCCGGCGCCCGATAAAGGCCTCGTTCTTCTCCCGGATGATCCGCTCGGCCGCCGAAAGGATCTCGGCCAGCCTGCGGGACTTGGCCTCACCGTCCACCTTGTTGGGAAAGCGCGTTGCCGCGGCCATGGGCCGGTCCGAGTAGGCAAAGGCGTAGACCATGTCGAAGCCTACGGTGTGAAGAAGCCTGAGCGTGGCGGAAAAATCCTCCTCGGTCTCCGACGGGAAGCCCGCGATGAAGTCCGTGGACAAGGCCATGCCGGGCCTTGCGGCGCGCAGGCCCTCCACCTTGCGCAGATACTCCTCCGCCGTATAGCCGCGGTTCATCTTTTTCAAAATCCGGTCCGAACCGCTCTGGACCGGCAGGTGAAGGTGCGGGCAAAGCTTCTCGATGCTCGAAAAGGCTGCGATGAGCTCGGGCGAGAGGTCTCGGGGATGGGAGGTGACGAAGCGGATGCGAAGAATTCCGGGAATCTGCGCGACCCGCGTGAGAAGGTCCACGAAGCCCGAAGCGCCTTCCTTCTTTCCGTAGGAGTTCACGTTCTGCCCCAGCAGCGTGACCTCGGAAACCCCGGCCGCGGCCAGGGCGGCCACCTCGGCAACCACGTCCGCGGCCGGCCGGGACGCTTCCCTCCCCCTCGTAAAGGGCACCACGCAGTAAGTGCAGAAGTTGTCGCAGCCGGACATGATGGTGACGAATGCCGTAGGGCCCGGGGCTTGGGCCGCCGGCAGGCCCGCGCCGGAGAAATCGCAGGGTTCGTCCTGGCTGATGTCCACCACCGGCCTGCGTCCCGACCGCGCCTGCTCCACCAGCCGGTCCACCCGTCCCGCCGCATGCGGCCCGAAGACAATGTCCACGATGGGCATGCGGGACAGGATCTCCTGGTGGCTCACCTGGGCCACGCAGCCGCCCACCGCGATCACGAGCTCCGGCTTTCTCCTCTTGAGCGGGACGAGCCTGCCCAGAAAGCTGATCACCTTGTGCTCCGCCTTTTCCCGAACCGCGCAGGTATTCACCACGATGAGGTCCGCCAGGTCCTCGTTCTCGGTCCTCTCGTAGCCCCCCGCCGCCAGCCTGCGGAGCATCTGGTCCGAGTCGTAGACGTTCATCTGGCAGCCCATGGTGTGGAGGTAGACGAGCTTCTTTTTCATTGATCTCAGGCTTTCCGGCCTTCCGGGAAATCGGGCAGGGGGTCCAGGAATAGCTCGCGGGAGAGCCCCGCCAGGACCTCTTCCGCTTCCTTCTCCCTTCCCGGGGCGATGCTGATCTCCACCAGGCCGGTCTTGGGGTCCAGAGTACGCAAAACAGCCATTCCGTCGCAGGCCTCCAGGATGAACCGCAGGTAGTGGATCTCGACGGGGTCCAGCCGGAACCGTTTGCACAGGCTTTCCAATGCCTTCGCCCTTCGCGACGGGTTTTTGCCGAAAACGGCATTTCTTCCCAAGCTCTCCTATTCCGGAGAGCTTGCGGCTCGCAAAATAGGTAGCACCATTGCTTTCGGGCTTTCAACCCAAAAGCCCGGCTTGGCGCTTACCTTTTTCCCGCGTTTGGGATATAATTTATAGGTTGATGAGTTCGCAAAAGCATAGGGCCGCCGGCAAGCCCGCCGCGGCCGGCAGGGACCTGCGCCGGGAAAACGCCGCATGGGCGCGTCTCCTCTTTACAGGACTTCTTTTCCGAACTCATCGCAGCTCACGATCAAAGGCGGTTTTTCCATGGACAGAAGGTGGCGCGTACGACAACCCGATCCCCTGGCCGTCCGGCGCATCTGCCGGGAGCTGGGGATCCATCCGGCCGTTGCGGCGGCCCTCATCAACCGGCGCGTGGAGGACCCCGCTGCCGTGGGCCGCTTCCTCTCCCCCTCGGCCGCAGAGCTTCCCAACCCCTTTGCCATGAAGGACATGGACCGGGCCGTGGAGCGCATCCTCATGGCCGTGTCCCGCAGGGAGAAGATCCTGGTTTTCGGCGACTACGACGCCGACGGCGTCACCGCCACCGCCGTTTTGCTGGAGTTTCTGCGGGACATGAACGCCGACTGCGACTACTACATCCCCCACCGGGTGAGCGAGGGCTACGGCTTTTCCGTCAGCCAGGCCGCCATGTTCCCCTCCTACGGCGTAGTGGTGACCGTGGACTGCGGCATCTCCAGCCACGAGGCCGTGGCCGCGGCAAAACGCATGGGCCTGGACGTGGTGGTCACCGACCACCACACCCCGGAGGGAAGCCTCCCCGAAGCCTGTGCCGTGGTGAATCCCAAGCGGCCCGACTGCACCTCCGGCTACATCAACCTGGCCGGGGTGGGCGTGGCCTTTTTCCTGTGCATGGCCATTCGGGCCGAGGCCCGCAAACGCGGGATGTTCGCCAACTCTCCCGAACCCAACTTGAAAAAACTCCTGGACCTGGTGGCCATCGGCACCATCGCCGACATGGTGAAGCTCACCGGCGAAAACCGCATCCTGGCCGCCACCGGCCTCTCCGTGCTCCGCCAGGGCCGCAGGCCCGGCCTGTTCGCCCTCATGGAAGCCGCGGGCATTTCCCCCGAGGAGGCCGACTCCCAGGCC
>JBFMHL010000156.1:0-12317 GCA_040753055.1 Thermodesulfobacteriota bacterium
CTTTCTCCATGAAAGAAAGGTTTCCCCCGGAAATTCCTTCTGTTTTCTTCTTTTTCCCCAAGGTGGCATAGCATGGCGGTGGCGGAGCAGCTGATCGTCGAGCATCAAAGCGGGGAGCCCGTCCCTCCCATCCGGCTCCGGGCCGTGGTGTTGGGGCTCGTGTTCTCCGCGGCCATCTGCGCCGCCACGCCCTACAACAACTCGTTCTTGAAAGCCACGCCCCTGGCGGGCGGCCATTTCCCCCTGGCCCCCTTCTGCCTGTTCACGCTCTTGCTGGTTTTCTTCTCGGCCCTGAGGCGGGTGTTCCGGGGCCGCGTGATCCTGGGCGGCCGGGAGATGCTCTTCGTCTGGGTGCTCATGGTCCTTGCCTCGGGCATCGCCTACACGGGGCTGGCCCGCACGCTCTTCATCAACCTCACCGCGCCCGCCCAATTCGCCAGCTCCGAGAACCACTGGGCCGAGACCATAGTCCCGCTCATGCCCTCCTCCTGGTACCCTTCGGACCCCGAGGCCGTCCGGACCCTGTACCACGGCATCGCCGGCGGGCACCGCATGAAGACCCTGGATCTCGTGCGCGCCATTCCCTGGGGCGCCTGGGTCCGGCCCCTGTGCACGGTGGGCCTGTTCGTGCTTCTGGCCTACTTTGTCATGGCCTGCCTGGTGAGCCTGTTCTCCCGCCAGTGGCTGGAGAACGAGCGCATGAACCTGCCGCTCCTGGCCGTGCCCTCCATGATGGCCCAGGCCGCGGACGGAAACGCGCTCCGGGCTTTCTTCTTCAACCGTTTCTTTCTGGCGGGCGTGAGCGTGCCGGTTTTTCTGCATCTCATAAATGGCCTGCACTTCTACTTTCCTTCGGTGCCGTCCATTCCCACGCTCATCCTCACCGGCACCTACTTTCCCAAGTACGGGCTCTTCTCCGCCTTCTACAAGCTCAAGATCTACATCTACCCGGCCTTCATCGGCTTCGCCTTCCTGGTGTCCCGCCAGGTGAGCCTCTCCTTCTGGCTCTTCTTCCTGCTGGGCGCGCTGGTCATCGGAGCCCTGGCGGTCCTGGGCTACCAGGTGCCCGAGGCGGCCTTGGGGCTTACCTTCGGGCCGTCGCTGGCCCGGCCCGAGGAGGCCCAGGTGGTGGGGGCGTTTTTCATTTTTTTCCTTTTCCTGATCTGGCTTTCCCGGTTGCACCTTTTGAAGGTGGCGCGGGCGGCGTTGTTTCTGGAAAAGGTCCCCCAGGCCCGCACCGAGATGTTCTCGTTGCGGGTCTCGGCCTGGGGTAGCGTCCTGGGCTTCTGCGCCATGGTCCTCTGGTGTCGCCGCTACGGCATGCCGGTTTTTCCGGCGGTCGCCTTCCTCTTCGTCTGCTTCATGACGCTCCTGGTCTCGTCCCGGATCATCTGCCAGGGCGGCCTGGCCTATTACACGCTTACCGCCGCCCCCATGGACGGCCTTTTGATGTTCTTCGGGCCCCGCTTCTTCTCCGCGGGGGGGCTGCTTTCCGCCTCGGTGCTGCAGAAGCTCCTTTTCCTGGACTTGCGGGAAAGCCTCATGCCCAGCATGGTGCACGCCGGGGCCGTCAAGGGCGCGGTTTCCGGCCGCAGGCTCGTTACCGCCGGCTGTGTGCTGGCCGTGGCGGTGGGGGTGCTGGTCTCGCTTTTCGCCACGCTCTATCTCTGCTACCGTTACGGGCTCCGGGCCCTGGACACCGAGTGGGCCGTCTCCACCACAGCGGCATCCTATGAAAACGTGCGGCTCCTTCTGCAAAGCCCCGATCAGGCGGCCCACTGGGTCCGCGTGTTCGTGGTGGCCGGGGCCGCGGTGATGCTGGTGCTGGTCCTTTGCATGAACCGTTACCCCTGGTGGCCCATCCACCCCATCGGCTATCTCATGGCCTACTCCAACGCCATGCGGATGCTGTGGTTTTCCTTTTTCGTGGGATGGTGCGCCAACGCCATCTGCATGCGCTACGGCGGCGTGAAGCTCTTTTTCAGGCTCCGCATGTTCTTCGTGGGGCTCATCGTGGGCGACTTCTTCATGGCCGGGGCCTTCGCCACGGCCGGGTTCTTCCTGCGGGAGAGCTACCAGGCGCTTCCCGTGTAAGTTTTGGATCTGATTCTGTTTTGTCCGAAGTCCATTTGGGGAGAGGTTCCCGTAAGGCGCGATGTACGACGACAAGGAACTGAACGAGTACCGGGACCTGTTGAAGCCGCCGGCCACCTTCGAGGAGGGCTTCGACTGGAAGACCGTCGTGGGGGCCGTTTTCATCGGCTTTCTCATGATGCCCGGCTCCATGTACCTTCAACTCGTCATCGGCCAGGGCATCGGGCCCGCGGCCCGCTGGGTCACCATCATCCTCTTCGCCGAGATCGCCAAGCGCTCCTACACCGAGCTCAAGCAGCAGGAGATCTTCCTGCTCTACTACATGGCCGGTGCGGCGCTGGCTTCGCCCTTTTCCGGGCTGTTGTGGAACCAGTACCTGGTCCAGTCCGAGGCGGCCCGCATGCTGGGCCTCGCCGAGTATATCCCCGGCTGGGTGGCCCCCCAGCCGGGCTCCGACTCGCTGACGGCCCGGACCTTCTTCCACCGGGACTGGCTGGTCCCCATCCTTTTGCTGGTGGGGAGCCAGGTCATCCAGCGGGTGGACCACTTCGGCCTGGGCTATGTGCTGTATCGTTTCACATCGGACGTGGAGAAGCTGCCCTTCCCCATGGCCCCCGTGGGCGCCCTGGGCACCATGGCCCTGGCGGAGAGCACCGAGGACCGCAAGAAAAGCTGGAAGTGGAGGGTCTTCTCCATCGGCGGGGTCATCGGGCTCGTGTTCGGGTCGCTCTACGTGCTCCTGCCTGCCGTCACCGGGCTTTTGTTCACCGAGCCGGTGGCCATCTTCCCCATCCCCTGGGTGGAGCTCACGGGCCACACGGAAAAGGTGCTGCCCGCCGTGGCCACGGGCATTCAGCTGGATTTGGGCCTGGTCTTCATCGGCATGGTGCTCCCGTTCTGGGCCGTGATCGGCGGGCTGGTGGGCCTGATCATCACCATCGTGGCCAACCCCATCCTCTACAGCCACGGCATCCTCACCCGCTGGCACCCGGGCATGGGCACCGTGGACACCGTGTTCGCCAACAACTTCGACTTCTACATGAGCTTCGGCATCGGCCTGGGTCTCGCCATCGCGGGCATCGGCATCTTCTATGTGATCAAGTCGTTCCGCCGCGCCGACGCGGGCCCCCGGGGGAGCCTGAAGAGCCTTTTCCATCCGCCGCCGGGCCGGGGCGACTTCTCCATCTGGATCGCCATCGGCATCTACGTGGCTTCCACCCTGGCCTATGTGGGCCTCTGCGTCTTCTTGGTCCCGGGCTTTCCCTGGATATTCTTCCTGGCCTACGGCTTCATCTATACGCCGCTCATCAGCTACATCACGGCGCGGATGGAGGGCCTGGCCGGCCAGTTCGTGAGCCTGCCCCTGGTGCGCGAGGCAAGCTTCATCGCGGGGGCCCGCTTCTTCGGCTACCAGGGCATCGAGATCTGGTACGCGCCCATTCCCATCCACAACTACGGCGAGGCCACCGTCCACTTCCGCCAGATCGAGCTCACCGGCACCAGCATTCGGGGCATCATCAAGGCGGAGATCGTGGTCTTTCCCATCGTGATGGTGGCGAGCCTTCTCTTCTCCCAGTTCATCTGGAGGCTCGCCCCCATCCCCAGCGCCAGCTACCCCTACGCCCAGGAGCTGTGGCACCTCCAGGCCCTGAACACCCTTTTGATGCAGACCTCCACCCTGGAGGGCAACTCCCTGTTTTATCAGGCACTTTCGGGCAGCGTGGTGGGGGCGGGCCTGCTCTTCGGCGTGGTCACCTACATGCTCCTCTCTTTATTCGGGCTGCCGGTGCTGCTCATCTACGGCGTGGTGCGGGGCCTGGGGCAGAGCACGCCCCACGGGATGCTCCTGGAGGTCTTCGGGGCGTTTCTGGGCAGGTTCTACTTTTTGAAGCGTTACGGGACGCAATGGAGGCAGTACGCGCCCGTGCTGCTGGCCGGGTTTTCCTGCGGCATGGGCTTGTGCGGCATGTTCGCCATGGGGCTCACTCTCATCATGAAGAGCCTGGGAAGACTGGCGTACTAGGTGCAGGCCGGGCGGGCCGCCCGCGTGCGAGCCGCTCCGGCGCAAGCGCCTGGACCAGGGAAGGAAGAAAGGATCACCACCGGCTTCATGAACGGGACGCCTGGGAAGAATTCGGAAACGCATCAAGACGGGGCATGGACGCCGCGCAGGACC
Organism: Thermodesulfobacteriota bacterium; assembly: GCA_040753055.1. Taxonomy (GTDB): domain Bacteria; phylum Desulfobacterota; class Desulfobacteria; order Desulfobacterales; family Desulfatibacillaceae; genus JBFMHL01. The sequence goes on from JBFMHL010000156.1 coordinate 4,271, forward strand.
GCAGTCCTGTATCTCGCCGCCTGCGTGCTCCTCGGCGCGGCCTACGCCGTGGCTTTTCCCGGCCCGTTCTTCTACGACGACATTCCCTACATCCGGGACAACCCCACCGTCCACGTGAACGCGCTCTCCTGGGCGCAGCTCAAGATGGCCGCTTTCTCTTCCCGGCCCGTGACCACATTCTCCCTGGGCCTGGGCTGGTACGTCCACGGGCCAACCCCCGGATGGTTCCGCCTTTGTAATTTGCTGCTCCACTTCGCCACGGGCTACCTGTTTTTGCTGCTCTGCCGGCGCACGCTGGCTCTCGTCCCCCGGCCGCCCCGCGACCCCCGGGGGCTTGTTCCGCTCTCCGCGGCGCTGTTGTGGTTGTTCTCTCCGCTGGCCGTGCAGTCGGTGAGCTACATCTCCCAAAGATCCAACGTGTTGTGCGCCTTTTGCTCCGTTTTGTGCCTGCTTGCCTTTGTTTCGGGAAAACGGGCCGTGGAAAGGAGAAGGGCTGCCCTCGGCTTCGCCGGAGCTGCGGTTGCCGGGCTCCTGGCGCTGGGCTCCAAGCAGAATGCGGTGGTCCTGCCTGTTTTTGTCTTTTTGTATGATTGGATCTTTTTCCGGCGGGCGGACCTTGGAGTTTTCCGGCAACGGGCCACGGAGTTCTTCGTCCTGGCCTGCCTCACCGTGACCCTTGCCTGCATTTTCGTCTCCATTCGCCCGGTGGGGGGACGCCCCTTTCTTCTTTGGATAGCCGTTTGTCCGGCCTTGTTCTTCCTCTACAAGCTTCTGGAACCGGCGTTTGCCGCGAACCGGACGCTGAAGGTCGCCGCGCCCAGGCTTTTCATCGCCCTGGCGGTTTTCGGGCTGACCGTCCTTGTGGCGCGGGCCACCGATCCCCTGGATTCGTTGCTCTTTCGGTACAAGGACCTGAGCTTTCATCCCGTGACCCCTTGGGAGCGGATTTTGACCGAATCCCGGGTGGTTTTTCTCTACATCACGGAGATGGTCTTCCCGGCTCCCTGGCGTCTCTCCCTCATCCATGACGTTACGGTGTCCAAAGGGCTTTTCTCGCCTCCCGCCACCTTCTGTGCCGCGCTGTTTCATCTTGCGGCCATCTTTGCGGCCTTGGGCGCCGCGCGCCGTTTTCCGCTGTTTTCCTTTTCGGTGCTGTGGTTCTATGGAAACCTGGCTGTCGAGTCCACGTTCCTGCCGCTGGATCTCATGTTCGAGCACCGGACCTATATCCCCTCGCTTTTCCCCATGCTTCTTCTTTCGCTGGCGCTATGGCGGCTCCTGCGCTCCGAAAAGGCCTTTTCCGCGGTCCTCTTGTCGCTTCTCTTCCTGCTGGGACTGGGCGCCTTTGCGCGCAACCGGGTGTTTTCGGACGACATCCGCCTGTGGCAGGACTCCATCCGGAAGGCGCCGCGGTCTTCGGCCGGTTACAACAACTTGGGCGTGGCGTGGCTCTCCCGGAACGATCCCGTGAAGGCGGAGCAGTACTTCATCCAGGCGGGCCGCCTGGACCGCTACGACATGAACGCCTTCTACAACCTGGGGCTTTTGTATAAAGGCCTGGGCCGGGTTTCGGATGCGGAGAAGGCTTTTCAAAAAGCCTTGTTCATACGGCGCGATTACGTGTTCGCCGAGAACGAGCTGGGGAACCTCTTCTTCGCCCAGGGCCTCCTGGATGAAGCGGAGAAGCATTACCGGGCGGCCATCGCCATCTCCCCCCAGTATGCGGCCGCATGGAGCAACCTGGGCAACATCATGGTGGAGCGGGGGGACCTGGAGGGAGCACTCGCCCAGTTCCAGAAGGCCGCCTCCCTCCTGCCCAACGACGTGAACGCGCTCACCAACGCGGGCATGGCACTGACTCGCCAGGGCAAGTTCGCAATGGCCCAGGACCTGCTGAAAAGCGCCGTGGCCATTGCACCCGGCAGCGCTGCGGCCCGGCTCGCCTATGGCAATGCGCTCCTGGGAACGGGCGACGTGTCCGCGGCCATCAAGCAGTTCTTCCAGGCGCTTCGTTTAAGCCCGAGGGACCATACCATACGAAACAGCCTGGCCGTGGCCTTCAGCACCCAGGGAATGATTGACGAGGCCCTGGATCAGTACCAGAAGGCGTTGGGCGACCTTGACCAGGATGCCGATACCTACCGGGATAGCGCCCGGGCCCTGGCGGCCGGCGGCCTTATTCCCGACGCACGGCGCGTGTGGGCGCGCGCCTATGCCATCAATCGGGACAAGGCGGCCGTATACAAGAACATCGGCCTGGTCCTGGCGGGGCGAGGGGACTCCGCCCGGGCCCTGGAGAACCTGTCGGCCGCCCAAAGCCTGGTCCCGGACGACCCCGAGGTGGCCACGGCCATGGGGGTCCTCTACTCTGCTGCGGGCGACCTGGGCAAGGCTGCAGACCAGTTCGAGACGGCGGTCTCCCTGTCCACTCGAGACGCCCAGGCCCACAGGAACCTGGGGCTGACCCTGGCCCGCATGGGCCTGTATGAACCGGCCCTGGACCAGCTTGGCCGGGCGGCGGACCTGGCTCCCGCGGACGAGTCCCTGACCCACGACATCGCAGTGGTGAAGAAGATGCGGGACCGGGCCGGCGAGCCCCCCGCCCCGGGCGGCGCGCCATGAGCGGAAAACGAATCCGCATCGCCCTGGTGGTAGAGAAGATGCCGCTCGTGCCCAGCGGGGGAACCGAGGCACAGCTCCAGCAGCTCATCACCCGGATGGACCCGGAACGCTTCTCCTTTCTATTGTGCCCCATCCAACCCTTCACGGAGGAGCAGATCCGCTCCCAGGCCGCGCCGGTCGTGGGCGTCAACGCCCCCCATCCCCTGAAGCCCTCCTGCTGGCCGGGCATCCTCCGCTTTTCCCGGTTCCTTGTATCCCGGCGGGTGGATGTGGTGCACACTTTTTTCCGGGACCCCAACATGGCCGGCATCGCCGCCGCGCGGCTGGCCCGCGTGCCGGTCATCGTCTCCGGCAGGAGGAACCTGGGTTTCTGGATTGACCGCAAGGAGCTTTTCCTTCTTAAGTTTTTCAACCGCTTCGTCACCCGCTTCTCGGCCAACTCGGAGCTGGCCGCGGACACGGCCTGCCGTAAGGAGGGCATTTCCCGGGACCGCGTTGACGTGATTTTAAACGGCGTGGACGAGGAGCTTTTCCGGCCCGCCGACGAGAAGGAGAAGACGCGGGCGCGCGCGGCCCTGGGCGTTCCGTCCCAAGCGCGGGTGGCGGCGTTTGTCAGCAACCTTCGGCCGGTCAAGCGGCCGGACGTCTTTTTGCAGGCCTTTGCCGGGCTTCTACCCAAAGTCCCGGACGCCTGCGCCCTGGTGGTGGGGGGCGGCCCGGCGGCCGAGCGAGCCCGGGAGCTGTCCCAAAGCCTCGGGCTGGAAGGCCGGGCCCTGTTCCTGGGGCGCATACTGGACATCCGCCCGGTGCTGGCCGCCGCGGATCTGGGGGTGCTCTCCTCCGACTCGGAAAGCCTGCCCAACGCCATTTTGGAGTACATGGCCGCCGGGCTGCCGGTGGCGGCCACCAAGGTGGGGGCCGTGCCCGAGCTCATCGCGGACGGAGAAAACGGGCTGTTGGCCCCGGCCGGGGACGCGGGGGCATTGGCGCGGGCCATGGAAACGCTCCTGTCCGATCCCGCCCGGACCGTCGGGATGGGCGCGCGCTCGCGGGAGATCGTTCTTTCCCGTTTCCGCTTCGCCCGCTGCGTGCGGGAGCACGAGGAGTACTACACGCGGCTGGTGGAAAGATTCGGAAGGCGAACATAAATTTTTGCGGGGCAGGGGGAAAATTCCTGTTGGAAAGATGCTTTTCCCTTACCCCGTCCCCCTGCGAGGGGTAACTTTTCAAGCCGTGTGCCGGGGAGGGGCGGGAGCCTCCCCACGGAAACCGTGGCGGGCATTCGCCTTCCCCGAGGTGGACGAGATGCAAATCGGTCGGCGGTAAACAAGGCATCGCGAACTGGATGATCCATGGAAATGAGCGAAACCCCCTTCATCACCGTGGTGGTGCCGGTCCGGAACGAGGAGCCCTACATCGGGGCCACCCTTTCCATGCTGCTGGCCCAGGACTGGCCCGCGGACCGGCTGGAGATCCTGGTGGCGGACGGCATGTCCACGGACGCGACCGCGGAGAAGGTGCGGCAGATGGCGGCCAAGGACCCCCGGGTGCGGCTCCTGGAAAACCGGCGGAAGCTCTCCTCCGCCGGCCGCAACCTGGGCTTCGCCCAGGGCAGGGGGGACGTCTTCGTGGTGGTGGACGGCCATTGCCACGTGGAAGGGGACGGGCTTTTCCGGAGCATCGCCGCGTGCCTGCAAAAAAGCGGGGCCGCCTGCCTGGGACGGCCCCAGCCCCTGGACCCGCCGGGGATATCCGAGTTTCAGCAGGCGGTGGCGGCGGCCCGGGCCTCGGCGCTGGGCCACGGCCGGGGCTCCTACATCTACTCGAAGCACGAAGGCTTCATAAGCCCGGTTTCCAACGGCGCGGTCTACCTGCGGCGGGTGGTGGAGGCCCTGGACGGCGTAGACGAGTCCTTTGACGCCTGCGAGGACGTGGAGTACAACCTGCGGGTGGAAAAGGCGGGGTTTTCCGCCTACATGAGCCCGGATCTCACCGTCAAGTACTTTCCCCGGGAAAGCCTGGGCGGCCTGTGGCGCCAGATGGTGCGCTACGGCCGGGGCCGCGCCCGGCTGAACGCAAAGCACCCGGAGACCGGAAGCGCGGCGAGCCTTGCGCCGCTCGTTTTCGTGGCGGGCCTGCTGGTTTTGTTGCTCGTATCCCTGTTCTCGCACACGGGGCTGGCACTGCTTCTCGCCGCTTTGGGCTTCTACGGCGCGGTCGTTGCCGCCTTCTCGATCTTCCTCGGGGCCCAAAAGGGACCGCGATTCACGGCCACTCTCATTCCCGTCTTCTTTGTCATCCACGCCGGCCTTGGCTGGGGCATGCTGTCCGAGCGCCTGGCCCGGCGCCTTTTCCGCCGGAGGGCGGCCTCATGAAGCACCGGGCACGGTTCAGGGCGGGGTTTTGGGCGGCGCTTCTTGCGCTCGCGCTGGCGGCTCCGGCCCTTGCCGGCACCCGGGTGCTGCTCCCCTCCGGCTTTTTCCGGGCAGGCGTGCCTCAGGCGCGGGGCATGTGCCGCGACACGGCGTCGCTGGGCCTCAAGACCGGAGCGGGCATGCTTCCGGTCCAGGCGTCTCCCCTGGCGGTCTGGCCCGACGGCTCGGTGAAGTGGCTCCTCCTGCAGGGGGAGAACCCGGGGGCCGCCTGCCCGGCAGAGCTTGCCGGGGGCATCCGATGGGAAGCTCCTTCCGGGCCGGTGTGCCGCGTGGAAGAGAACTCCGGCGGCTTTTCCGTGACCGACGGGGTCGTCTCCTTTCTGGTGCCGAAGCGGGGGAGCGCCCTCATTCGCAACCTGGTATCGTCGCCCGGCGCAAAACCATTCGATATCACAGGCTTCTTGACCTTCATCAGCGCCAAGTCCCCCGGCGACGTCCTGCCGCTCGCCGCCGTGATCCCCGGCGCCGGCATCTCCTGCGAGCCCCGCATCGAGTCGGTGACGGTGGAGGAGCAGGGCTTCTATGCAGCCACTCTGGCCGTCCGGGGCGCCTATCTCGCCCGCGGCTTCCCCGATCCGGCCGGGCACGGGGCAGGGCAGTGCCCCTTCACGGTCCGCATCCGGGTGATGGCCGGCGCGGCCATGTTGGGGATCGCCCACACCTTCACCTACGAGCTCGCCCCGACGCGGGACTTTCTGGGCTCGGCGGGGCTCTTTCTCAAAGGCTTCTCTCCGGGGAAGAATGCCCTGGGCTTTGCGGGCACGACCCAGCAGAACCCCGCCGGTTTGGCCTTGTTCTCCCAGGGACCGGACAAGGCACTGTGGTGGAAGCAGGGGGCGAACGGCCCGGAAACCTCCCTTGTGGACCTTTCGGACTCCGGCGGGCTCGTGGTGGTGGGGGATAAAAAGCTGGGCGTGCGCCTGCCCGGCCTGGGCCCGGACACCCCCACGGGCGTCTCGATCTCCGGCGCGGGAGAGGTCTCGGTCTTGTTTTACCCGCCCCAGGCCCGCCCCCTGGACCTCCGGCGCTACGCGCTCGCCTGGGGCACGGGCGAGACCGGCGCCGGCGGCAAGAGCCTGGAGGACCTGGAACGTTTCGCCGCCACGGCGGCGGTGGGCGTCTCCCGCACCCACACGGCCTGGCTCTGCTTTCCCCGCCCTGCCGGGGGCTTTTCCAATCCGCCCGAAATCGTGGCCGCCTTCTCGCCCGAGACGCTCGCCCAGAGCAAGGTGCTGGGAAGCATCGCGCCCTACTCCGCCCCGCGGGGGCAGACGATCTTGAGCAAAATTTCCGGCATGCTGGACCCCTTGCTGGCAGGCCGGAAGGATTTTTCCTGGTACGGCTTCCTGGACAACGGCGATGTACAGCAATGGAAGGACCGGCTCCATGCCAACGGCCGCTACGAGAACGATTTCGGGCGCTGGGCCTGGGCCAACGGCGACGGCATGGGACGGGTGGCCGAGGCCTTCCTCCTGACCGGAATGCTGGCCCGGAACCCAGCCTACCTCGCCTTCGGCATGGAGAACGCCCGGCACGTGGCGGATGTGGACGTGGTGAACGCCAAAAACTATGCCTGGGATTACGGCAAGCCCCGGGACGTTTCCGGCTGCGCCCACCGCCACAACGTCCAGCACTACGGCGACCCGTACGTGGGCGCGCGGGGCGGCAACCCCGGCGGCTTCCGCCTGGCCTTCTACCTCACGGGCGACGGCCGCATGAAGGACGCCCTGGACCTGGCCGCGGACATGACCCTGGCCTATGTTTCCGGCGACCGGCAGCGCTTCGGCCATTCGGCCAACGGCGCGGACGGCCTGGGGACGGGCCTCCTGGCCGCTTTCACGGCCTACGAGCGGACCGGCGACCCCAGGTTCCGGGAGGCCTTCGACACGCTCCTTGCCCAGGTTTCCTTTTCCCCGGAAAAGCCCTGGCAGGCCTTTCTGCTCACCCAGTTCTCCGCATACGCCGCCGCGGCGGCCATGTACAACCACACGGGCGACCCACGGTATCAGGAAGCCACCAGGGAGCTCGCCCCGGTGTTCGCGAGCGCGGAGATGGAGGAGAGCTGGACCTGGCCCAGCCCCGGCGCCATCCTGGTTTTCTCCGATGCCGTCGGCCAGGGCATGTCCCAGTACATGAACCCCCTGGGCCGGGCCCTGGACGCCTATCTGGCGGACAAGAAAAAGCCCCGGGGCGCCACCGTGAACATGGCCCTTTCCATGCCCTATGCCATGCAGGCCCTGGCGGGAGGCAGGCCATGAACCCGAGCCGCTTCCAAACCGCAGGTTTCGCCATCGTCTCCGGAACACGCCAACGTCTGCCTCTGGGCCGCCTTTGCCTTGTCGCCCTGGCCCTGCTCCTCGCGTTCTTCCTGCTGCCCGGCGCAGGCCTCTGCAATGTTCTGTCCAAGGCCGCCCCGCTTCGGGCGACCCTTCGCCTTGTCCCGCTCTCCGCCCCGGCCGGAGCCGTGGAGGAACAGACGGCCCTCCTTGCGCCGGAGAAGGAGCCGGGCGTCTTCTCCGCCACCCTGGGCGGGGTTTTTCTCCGCCTCAGCGAAAGGACCGAAAAGGAGCCGGGGCGCTCCACCATCTCCTGCACCGCGGACCTATCCCCCCTGTGCGGCAAAAAGCTCCTGGCCAGCCTCTGCATCACGCTTCCCGCAGGAATCGGCCCGGCGCCGGACCCCGCCAAGGTCCAGGCGTGCCTGGGCTGTCGGGGCAGGATGGAGGTCTTCCGCCTGGACATGAACGACGAGAAAACCTTCACCTGGCTCATCTCGGACAAAGCCACCCGCTGGCCTCCCTGGATCTCCGGCGGCATCGCCGTCACCCAGGCCGAGCGCCTCGCCTACAAGCTCTCCTGCAACCGGTGCGCGCCCGTGGTGGTGGACCGCGCGGCCACCGACTGGGCCGACCTCTCCGTCATCGGGCAGAAGGGCCTCACCTTCTGGGCCGACGATCCCAAAGGCCCCTTCGGCCTGGCCGCGGACCTGG
>JBFMHL010000157.1:0-19768 GCA_040753055.1 Thermodesulfobacteriota bacterium
GCGTGGCGCGCCTGCCGCCCCCCCCCCCCCCCCCCCCCCCCCACCCCCCCCCCCCCCCCCCCCCCCCCCCCCCCCCCCCCCCCCAAAGCCTTCTCATCTTTTTGCACCTTCAGGAACTTAAGCCATGACCATCATCTCCGATTTTGCCCGTTTCGCGGCAGGTCTTTCCTATGAAAGCGTGCCCGAGCGGGTGCGGCAGAAGATTCGCTTGCAGGTCCTCACGTCTCTTTCCGCAGCGCGTTTTTCGGCATGGCACGAAGGCGCGGCCAGGGTCCTGGCTGCGGAGAGGGGAGGCGAGCCGGTTTCCACGGTCATCGCAACGGGTGAAAAGACCGGGCCCGAGGCGGCGGTGGCGGCCAATGCGGCATACGCCATGAGCCTGGACTTCGACGACTACATGCTCATGGGCCACACCGGTTACTCGGCGGTGCTCACGCCCCTGGCCTTCCTGGAAGCGCAAGGCGGTACCGTAGGCGACTTCATCACCGCCGCGGCCGCGGTCAACGAGGTCATCGGCAGGCTCTCCTTCGCCTGCTTCTTCGGGCCGCTGAACGGCCAGATGTGGTCCTACATCCACAACCTGGGAGCGGCGACGGCGGTGGGCAAGGTGAAGGGGTTTCCCGAGGAAACCCTGGCCGACGCCATGGCCCTGTCCTTGGTCCAACCCAACTTCTGCCTGGCCCCCGGCTTCTGGCACGAGGACGCCAAGGCGCTGACGGCCACCATCCCGCTGAAGGCCGGCATGGCCGCGGCCCGCTACGCCGAGGCCGGGCTTTCCGGCCCTAAAGACGTGGTGGAGGGGCCCTTGGGCTTTTTCCGCTTCTTCTCCTTCGCACCCGTGCCCGAGTTCTGCGGGGACCTCCAAAGCTCCTGGCTGTCCGATACCCTCTCCTACAAGCGTTATCCCGGAACCTCCTACATCGGCGCATCCGTGGACTCGGCGCGCGAGGCTGCGGAGCGCGCCGGGCGGCTTCCGGTGGAGAGCCCGGACGAGGTGGAGGAAATCGTGGTGGACACCACCTTCCTGTCCCACGGCCTGGAGGCCATCGCGGCCCAACGCCCGCCGGAGGGGCCCGACGCCATTGCCGTGAACTTTTCCGTGCGCCTGTCCGTGGCCTATGCGCTGCTTGCCGGCGACCTTTTGCCGGAGAGCTTCCGGCCGGAGAGGCTGGCCGCGGCCTGGCCCGGCATCCTGGCCCTGGCGGAAAAGGTGCGGGTGCGCCACGATTGGGAGATGACCGCCCGTACCATGGCCGCCTTTCCCCAGGCTCGCGAGGTTTTGGCGAGCCTGGGGCTTTCCGCGGCGGCAAAGATCGCGGACCACGCCCGTGCGGTGCAGGGCTCCGCGGCCAAGGGCCGCGCTTCCGCCGATGCGGTGTTTCAGGCAGTCACCCGGCTTCTGGGAAGGCAAGGCATCGCAGCGCTCCTTTCCCGGATGAAGACCCGCCCACGAGGCCTTTCCGCAATGGATCTGGCCGCCTTTCCCATGCTCCAGTCCGCCCGTACCTCCATCGTCTTCAAAAACGGGCGAAGCGTCCGCGCCCACGTGGACATCCCGACGGGCGGGTCCGGCCAGGACACGGGCCTGCGCCGGGAGTGGGTGAAAACGCGCTGCCTGCTGGCCTTTGGCTGCGACCCCGAGCCGGCTTTCCGGGTGCTGGCCCGGCCGGAGGCGAAGGTTTCCGAGCTGGTGGCGGCGCTGAGGGACGCCTGAATCCCCGAGCGGTCCCGTGCAGCCTGGATGCAAGGGACCATCCCGAAGGACTTGTCCCCCGGGGAAAACTTCGTCCCCGGCAAGAATGCCCGAGCAATGGACCTTGGCCCCTCCAAGGGAAAACTCCGTCACGGGTTGGGGGGAGGATAAAAGCTAAACTACAGCCAACGGCTGTGATATAATGAAGAATATGGTTTGTTCCATCCTTGAGACTTCGTAGAGCCGACAGGAGCCCTTATGAAGACCACACGCAGGGGCTTTTTCCGCACCGTGGGCGCGGGCGTGGCCGGAGGCATCCTGGGAACGGGGGCCGCCGGAGCCACTGAGCCCGCATCCCCCGTGGACCAGTTGGAAGGCACCAACCTGAGCCGCAGCATCTGCCCCTTTTGCGCCGTGGGCTGCGGCCTTCTGGTCTATACCCGGGACGGGCGCGTGGTGAAGATCCAGGGCGACCCGGACCATCCCATCAACCGCGGGAGCATCTGCGCCAAGGCCGAGGCGCTGCCCCAGCTCATCGAGAGCGACCGGCGCCTCACCCGAGTCCTCTACCGGGCGCCCAAGTCCGATGCCTGGCAGGTCATTTCCTGGGAACGGGCCCTGGGCGAGATCGCCCGCCGCATCAAGAAAACCAGGGACGAAAGCTTCGTCCAGGAGTCCTCCGGCGTACCGGTCAACCGCACCGAGGCCATCGCCTGCCTGGGCGGAGCCGCGCTGGACAACGAGGAGTGCTACCTCTACGCAAAGCTGGCCCGGTCCCTGGGGGTGACCTTCATCGAGCACCAGGCCCGCATCTGACACAGCTCCACGGTCGCCGGTCTGGCGGCATCCTTCGGCCGGGGCGCAATGACCAACCACTGGATTGACCTGCAGAACGCGGACGTCATCATGGTCTGCGGGTCCAACGTGGCGGAGAACCACCCCGTGGCCGTGCGGTGGATGGAGGAGGCCCGCAAGCGCGGGGCGGTGATCCTTTCCGCCGACCCCCGCTTCACCCGGACCTCGGCCTTTGCGGACCGTTACTGCCCCTTGCGCTCCGGAACGGACATCGCCTTCGTGGGCGGCATGATCCGCTACGCCTTCTCCAACAACCGCCTGAACTACGACTACCTGCGCGACAACACCAACGCCTCCTTCATCGTGAAGCCGGAGTACGCCTTCAACGACGGACTTTTCTCCGGTTTCGACCCCGCCAGCGCCACCTATGACAAGGCCTCCTGGGCCTATGAAACCGACGAGAACGGCGTTCCGTTGCAAGACCCCACCATGACCGACAAGCGCTGCGTGCTCATGCGGGTCAAGGCGCAGTACAAGCGCTACCGACTGAAGACCGTGTGCGGGATCGTGGGCGCGCCGCGCTACCTCTACGAAAAGTTCTGCGACCTCTACACCGGGACCTATGAAAACGGAAAGGCCGGGACCTGGCTCTACGCCATGGGCGGGACCCAGAGCACTCACGGCACCCAGAACGTGCGGGCCTACTCCGTGCTCCAGCTCCTTCTGGGCAACATCGGGATCGCGGGCGGCGGGGTGAACGCGTTGCGAGGGGAGTCCAACGTCCAGGGCTCCACGGACATGGCGCTTTTGTACAACCAGCTTCCGGGCTACCTGGCCGCGCCCGCGGAAAAGGACAAGACGCTGGCCGATTACCTTGCGGCCCGCACCCCCAAGAGCGCCGACCCCAAGAGCGCCAACTGGTGGCAGAACACGCCCAAGTATGTGGCCAGCCTTCTCAAGGCCTGGTACGGGCCCGCGGCGACCAGGGAAAACGATTTTTGCTACGACTGGCTGCCCAAGTACGGCCGGGACTGCTCCTATGTGAACCTTTTTTCCGGCATCGAGTCCGGGGACATCCGGGGCCTGGTCCTCTTCGGCCAAAACCCGGCGGTTTCCGGGCCCTCCTGCCAGAGGCAGCTTGCCGCCCTTTCCCGGCTCTCGTGGATGGCGGCGGTGGACCTGTTCGAGACCGAGACGGCAAGCTTCTGGAAACGCCCGGGGGCGAACCCCTCCGACATTGACACGGAGGTCTTCCTTCTGCCCGCCGTCGCTTCCGTCGAGAAGGCCGGCAGCATCACCAACTCCGGCCGCTGGGCCCAGTGGCGAGAAAAAGCCCTGGACGGCCCCGGCGACACCAAGCCCGACCTTTGGATCCTGGATGCGTTGTACCGGGCCGTCCGCAAGGAGTACGAGCGCGGGGGCGTTTTCCCGGACCCCGTCGTGAACCTTGCCTGGAACTACGACGGGGCGGACCAGGAGCCCGATCCCCGGAAGGTGGCGCAGGAGATCAACGGCTTTTTCGTGGCTGAAGCCACGGCCAACAACCGTTCCTTCATGGCGGGCGATCAGGCGCCTTCCTTCGCCTTTCTGCTGGACGACGGCTCCACCGCCTGCGGAAACTGGCTCTACTCGGGCTCCTTTCCCGGACCCAAGCCCGAGGACAACCGCATGGCGGCCCGCGGGATCAAGCAAGGCGACGACCGCATCGGCCTTTATCCCGGTTGGGCCTGGTGCTGGCCCGTGAACCGGCGCATCCTTTACAACCGGGCCTCGGTGGACGCAAACGGCCAGCCCCGGGACCCGGCCCGCTGGGTGATCCGCTGGAACGCGGAGAAAAGCGCCTGGGAAGGAGACGTGCCGGACGGGCCCTGGCCCCCGGGCGACCGTTACCCCTTCATCATGCTTCCCGAAGGCCACGCCCGCCTCTTCGCCCAGGGTCTGGCCGACGGGCCCCTGCCCGAGCACTACGAACCCTGGGAGGGCCCGGTACAGAACGCGCTCTCCAGCCAGCGCCACAACCCCTTGCTCCTTTCCGCCAAGGGAAAGGGGCCGGCCAAGGAGCCCGGCAGCCCGGAGCGCTTCCCCGTGGTGGCCACCACCTACCGGGTGGGCGAGCACTGGCAAGCCGGGGCGCTTACCCGGAACACGCCCTGGCTCATCGAGCTGGTGCCCAGCGCCTACGCCGAGATCGGCGAAATCCTGGCCATGATGCTGGGCATCAAGAACGGGGACCGCGTGGTGGTGGAGACGGCCCGGGGCTCCGTCGAGGTCTATGCCCTGGTCACGAAGCGTTTCGGCACCTTCCGGGTGGGGGGGAAGATCCTGCACGAGGTAGGCCTGGTCTGGCATTTCGGTTACGAAGGCCTGGCCCGGGGAGCCAGCGCCAATGTGCTCACCCCGGACATCGCCGACCCCAACAGCCGCATTCCCGAGTACAAGGCGTTTCTGTGCAACGTAAGAAAGGCCGCGGAGGGTTAACGCATGAAAGCCATGCTGGTGGACACTACCCGATGCACCGGCTGCCGGTCCTGCCAGGTGGCCTGCAAGCAGTGGAACAACCTGCCTGCGGTGCAGACGCGGTTCTTTTCCGACGGAAGCATGCAGAACCCCGCCCACCGTTCATCCAAAACCTGGGCCGTGGTCACCTTCCACGAGCTTCCCAAGAACAACCGGCCCGGCCTGTTCTTCGGCCGGCTCCAGTGCTTCCACTGCGTGGACCCGGCCTGCGCGGACGCCTGCCCGGTGCACGCGCTCAAAAAGACCAAGCTGGGCCCCGTCGTTTACGATCCCGGTCTCTGCCTGGGCTGCCGGTACTGCCAGATGGCCTGCCCCTTCAATGCCCCCCGCTTCGACTGGGACAAGCCCGTGCCCGAGATCCGGAAATGCACCATGTGCTACGACCGGGTGGCGGCGGGAGGCCGGCCTGCCTGCGTCGCGGCCTGCCCCGCCGAGGCTCTCGCCTTCGGGGAGCGCAGCGAGATGGTGGCCGAGGCAGAAGCCCGGATCCGCCAGTCTCCCGCTCGCTATGTGGCCCATGTCTACGGAAAGAACGAGGTGGGCGGCACCTGCGTCCTGCACCTGGCCGCCGTTCCCTTCGAGTCTTTGGGATACCCCTCCGGCCTGCCCGACGAGCCGGTGGCGGACCACATCCGGTCCGCCATGCACACCGTTCCCTATGCCATGGCCACCCTGGGCCTGGCCTTGGGCGCGGTTGCCTGGGTGGTGAACCGCAGGATGGAAAATACTGGGGACAAGCCCGACAAGGCGGAATGAGCCATCAGGCTTTCCGGGGCCCGGAGCTCCGGAAAGAAAACGAAAACACCCCGGGAGGGGACATGGAAACCAAACGGACGTCTCCGGGAGCATGGGTGGTGCGGGCTGTCGCCCTGGCCGGGATGCTGACCATCGTCTACCGTTTCTGGCGCGGCCTGGGGGCCGCCACCAACCTGAACGACGGCTACCCCTGGGGCCTGTGGGTCACGGTGGACATCCTGGCGGGCGTGGCGCTGGCCGCCGGCGGCTTCGTGATCGCCGGAACGGTGCATCTGTTCGGAGGCAAGAAGTACGAGTCTCTGGCCAGGCCGGCCATTCTCACCGCTTTCCTGGGCTATCTCCTGTTCGCCTTCGGGCTCATCGTGGACTTGGGCAGGCCTTGGAACCTCTTCAACATCATGCTGTTCGGAAACCATGAGTCGCCGCTCTACGAGATCGGCTGGTGCGCCTTCCTTTACACCATCGTGCTTTTCCTGGAGCTCCTGCCCGCGGTCTTCGAAAAGTTCTCCTGGGGCCGCGTCAAGGCCTTTTACCTGAAGACCAGCCCCTGGGTGGTGATCGTTCTGCTCACCGTGTTCGCGGCGGCCATGACCCGCTCCACGGCCTGGACCCTGGTCATCGCGGGAATCCTCCTGGGCTGGGAGCTGCTCATGGAAACCGGCGTCATGCCCCGGGACACCCAGACGCCCATCCTGCTCATCATGGCCGGCGTCATCTTCTCCTTTCTGCACCAATCCTCCCTGGGCACCCTCTACCTCATGATGGCCACCAAGCTGGACCCTCTGTGGTACACCCCGGTTCTTCCCATCTTCTTCTTCATCTCCGCGGTGCTGGCGGGCGTTTCCATGGTGGCGCTGGAGGCCATCGCGGCGGAGAAGTTCCTGCGCCACCCCGTGGACCTCGCCCCCATAACCACCCTGGTCGCCAAGATGCCGCTGGCCCTGGGCCTCTACATCCTGCTCAAGCTCGAGGACCTGGCCTCCCGGAACGTGGCCGGAGAGCTCTTCCAGTTCACCTTGCCGGCCGCGGCCTGGTGGCTGGAGATCGGGTTGGGAGCGATACTCCCTCTGTTCCTTTTCCTCAAGCGGGATTTTATCAAGAAAAGAGGAGGGCTCGCCCTCATCTGCGGCCTGGTGGTCCTGGGCCTGCTCATCAACCGGACCAACGTCTCCCTGACGGGCATCACCGTGCCGCGCTGGGAGCCCTACTACCCCCGCTGGAGCGAGTGGCTGGTGACCGCAGGCATCTTGTGCATGGGCTTCCTGGCCTACGACTGGCTCACGGTCCGCCTCCCCATCATCTCCGTCAAACGCGCCGTCGCTGCTTGAGGAGAAAAGAGAGGTAAATTTCCGGGGGGCCCCCTCCAAAAGAAAGCTCTAGAATGGGCCCGAGGCAGCATCCGACTCCCGGGCCTCCTGCGACCGGAAACGCCATCCCCCAGGCCTGACCTTCCCTTCCTGCGCAGAGCCCTCAGCAACGAAGACCCCCTGCGCCGAAAAGTTTTACGGAAAGGGGGGAAGCGGTGCGGGGCAGCGGGCAACATCCGCTTTTTCAAAAGCGGTTTCCCTCGCTGCCCCGCACAATGTTTTCTTTCCTGCCTTTAATCTTTTGCGTTCTCTTCCGCGAATTGCATGAGCTCGCTGTGGATGGCTGCGAGGAAGCCTTCCACCCATTCGGGGCTCACGGCATCCGGGCGGAAGCCCGAGCTCACGCAGAAGCTTCCGTTGAAGCCCGAGACGCCGGCGAAGAAGAAGGGGGGCACGCAGCCCGGAGTGGTCATCTCGGCCGTGGTGAGCCGGGACGTGCCGAAGTCTGCGGCCGGGATGGGGCCCAGGTTGGTGAATCCGGGCCCGATGTTGCCGTCCCGGTAGCCCAGCTTCCAGAAGGCCGGGACAAAGCGCTTGTAGAGGAACCAGGGCCAGAGTCCGAAGTGGACGTACAAGAAGAGCATGAGGCCCAGCCCGAAGAACCTTTCCTTTTGCTCGCGGATCTCGGCCTGGATGAGGGCCAGGGTGCTGGCGAAGTCCGGGCCCGGGTCGGCCCCCGGGCAGACGGTGTAGAGGCCGGAAACCTGGCACAGGGAGTCGGCCCTGCGGCCCGGCAGGTAGCGCCGCAGGTCCACGGTGCCGGCCAGGCGCAGAGCGTGGTTCTTTTCCCGGCCGGCGGTCTTTTTGAGGGCGCGGATGACGGCGGTGACGAAGAGGTCGTTGGCCGTGGCGCCGCATCGCCCTCCGGCCCGCATGATGCGGCCTGCCTCCTCGGGCGAGAAACGCTGGAAGCGGAAGCGCAGGGGGCTTGTGGAGGTTTTGGCCGAGGGAACCTGGAGGCTGCGGAAGGGCCGGATGCCCCGCCACACCTCCCGGAGGCCCCGCAGGAAGATGGCCAGGAGGGTGAGAAGGGAAAAACGCCGGTAGACCTGGCGCATGCTCCGGGTTCCCGTGGCCGGTTCCGGGCGGTAGCCGGGGTTTACCTCGAGCGCCCGGTAGATCTCCGCCAGCTTCTCCATGAGAGCCTTGAACCCTCCCGCGTCGCAGGTGGCGTGCTGGATCTTGACGGCCAGCCTTTCCTCGCGGGCGCCGCCAAGGAGCAGGCAAGTGATCTGCGGGCCCTCCTCCACCGGGATGCGGGAAGCCAGGAAGTCCTCCAGGGCCTGGTCCGGGTCTCCTTCGGCAACGGCCAGAAGCCGGGCCTGGTCCAGAGTCTCCTCCGGGAGCCTCTCCCACCAGGGGCTGCGCCAGTGGGAAACGAAGCGGCAACCCAGCACGGGCTCGGCATCCAGCAAGAGGCGCAGGGCCCTTTGCATCCTTTCCCGGTCCAGGGGTTGGCGGAAGGTGAAGATGAGATGGATCTCCGGCACGAAAACCGTCTGCATGGAGACGTTGATGAGGTCGGAGAACCGCACCGGAATGCGGGAAGGGATTTCGCTCATGGTTGCGCCTGGCTCGAGGCCTGTTTTTTTAGGGTGAAAACAAGGGGGACATATTTTGGGCGATTTACGTTAAGACGGAAAGATGCTACAGGTTTTTGATTCAAAACGCAAAGGTCGGCGAATGCCGCACCCGTGATGGGCGTTTCCGACTTTTCCGCACCGGAACCGGGCAGCCGCACACTTCCGGACGCGGAACACTGCGACCTGCGATCCCCAAAAACGAGGAGAAATGAAAATGGCGCCGTCCGCAGCCGGAATACTCGATGTTCTGCGCAGCACCGACAACTTCCAGTGGTACGTCATCCCGCTGTTCGCCCTGGTCGTCTACGTCTACGCCGTGGAGGCGGAAAAGAAGAACTTCGCCATCATTCTGGGCGGGCTCGCCTGGTGGGGAATGGACTGGTTCAATGAGATCGTGAACAGCATCATCTTCCACGTGACCGGCTTCGCGCCGCTTTGGGGCGTGGCCAAAAGCTCGGCCTACGTCATCTTAATCGGCCTAAACATCGAGATCTGCTTCATGTTCGCCGTGGCCCCCATCGCCTTCATCAAGCTGCTTCCTGCAGACAAGGCAATGAAGATCCTCGGGATTCCCAACCGCTGGTTCATGATCGTGTTCGGATCCCTCTTCTGCGTGTTCGTGGAGATCCTGCTGAACCTGGCGGGCGCCCTCACCTGGGAGTGGTCCTTCTGGAACGCCCACTTCCCGGTGCTCATCGTGCTCTTCGGATACATGACCTTCTTCATCGCCGCCTTCATGGTCTACGACATGAAAAGCATGCGGTCCCGGCTGCTCACCGTCTCGGCCATCTACGGCGTGGACCTGGCGCTCCTGTGCATCTTCGGCTGCTGGCTGGGCTGGCTGTAACGGACGAAAAGAAGAAATGAGAAAAAATTTGCGGGGGAGGGTGAAAACCCCTTTGGAAAAGATCGGCTTTTCCGCCTCCCCCGCACCCCTTCCTCCCTTTCCGTAAAACTTTTTGATGCGTTCATTAGGGAAGCCGCGCCCGGCTGTGGGTGGGAGTGGGCAGGGAGGCCGAAGATGGAAGAAACAGGCCTGGCAAACTATTTATTCGCCCCGGCTTTGTGAAAAACAGGGCGTGAGACCATCTCCCGCCCCCGCCGTTATGCGAGCCTTTCCTTCATGCAGGGAGCGTCCATGAACCAGTACGACACCCCGGAAGCCATCGCCGCCCGCGTGCGTCACCACATGCTCTGCACCCTGGGAAAGAGCCCGGACAAGCTCACGGAAAACGACCTCTACCTGGCCCTCTCCTACACCGTCCGGGACCGCCTGGCCGAAGGCATGGTGGAGACCGCCGCCCGCTATGAGCGCACCGACGCGAAACGGGTCTACTACCTCTCCATGGAGTTTCTGATCGGCCGCTCGCTGCAGAAAAACCTCTACGTTTTAGGGATGTACGAATCGTGCAAGAAGGTGGCGAAAAGCTTCGGGCTTTCCATGGAGGCGGTCTGCGACGAGGAGCCGGACGCGGCCCTGGGAAACGGCGGCCTGGGCCGCCTGGCCGCCTGCTACCTGGACTCCATGGCGACGCTCGCCCTGCCCGGCTTCGGCTACGGCATCCACTACGATTACGGCCTGTTCCGCCAGGACATCCAGAACGGCTACCAGGTGGAGAAGCCCGACCACTGGCAGTCCGCGGCGGGCACCCTCCACGTGGAGCGCGCGGACCAGGCCATGGTGATCCCGCTCTACGGCAAGATTGACCACGCCGAGGACCGATGGGGCAACTACAACCCCATGTGGATGGACTGGAACGTGGTCATCGGCGTGCCCTACGACATCCCCATCCCCGGCTACGGCGGCCGGTCCGTCAACTATCTGCGGCTCTTCACGGCGCGGCCCTCCACCGACTTCGACATCAAGATCTTCAACCAGGGCGACTACCTCCGGGCCGTGGAGCAGAAGATAAGCTCGGAGAAGATATCCAAGATCCTGTACCCCCAGGACAAGCTCTACTCCGGAAAGGAGCTGCGCCTCACCCAGGAGTACTTCCTCACGGCCTGCGCGTTAAGGGACATCATGCGGGGCTTTCTGGCCCGGCACCCGGGCCGGGGCTTCGCCCACTTCCCGGACCACGCCGCCATCCAGCTCAACGACACCCACCCGGCCCTAGCCGTGGCCGAGCTCATGCGCATGCTGGTGGACGAGCACTGGGTGGACTGGGAAGCGGCCTGGGACATCACCACCAAAACCATATCCTACACCAACCACACGCTGCTGCCCGAAGCCCTGGAAAAATGGCCGGTGGACCTCATGCAGAACGTGCTGCCCCGGCACATGCAGATCATCTTCGAGATCAACCGGCGCTTCCTGGACTCCGTGGCGGAGATCCACCCCGGAGACGAGGGGATCCTTTCCCGCACATCCCTCATCGAGGAGGGCGAGGAAAAGCAGGTGCGGATGGCCAACCTGGCCATCGTGGGCTCCCGGAGGGTGAACGGCGTCTCCAAGCTCCACAGCGAGCTTTTAAAAACCCGTCTGGTGCCGGACTTCGCCAGGCTATGGCCCGAGAAGTTCGTCAACGTGACCAACGGCATCACGCCGCGGCGCTTCTTGCTCACGGCCAACCCGGAACTCTGCGCCCTGGCCCGGAAGGCCGTGGGCGGCGGGTTCATCTCGGACATGGCCCTGCTCAAGAAGATCGAGCCCATGGCCGAAGACCCGGCTTTCCGGGACGAGTACCTGGCCATCCGGCGCAGGAACAAGGAAAAGCTCAGCAAGGTCATCTTCGAGGCGACGCTCATCACCGTGGACCCGGACTCGCTCTTCGACATCCAGGCCAAAAGGATCCACGAGTACAAGCGTCAGCTTTTAAACGCCCTGGCCGTCGTGGCCGAGTACCTGGCCATCGTGGAGGATGGCCAGGTCCCCCCTGCTCCCCGTACCTGCATCTTCGCGGGAAAGGCCGCGCCCGGTTACCGCACCGCCAAAGACATCATCAAGCTCATCCACTGCCTGGCCGATACCATCAACCGGGACAAACGCACCAAGGGCGCCCTGCGGGTGGTGTTCGTACCCGACTTCCGGGTGACCCTGGCCGAGCGCATGGTCTGCGCAACGGACGTCTCCGAGCAGATCTCCACCGCCGGATACGAGGCCTCGGGAACGGGCAACATGAAGTTCGCCCTAAATGGCGCGCTCACCCTGGGGACCCTGGACGGGGCCAACATCGAGATCATGCAGAAGGTGGGAAAGGAAAACGTGTACATCTTCGGGCGCACGGCCGAAGAGCTTGCGTTGATGGAGGAAAAAGGCGGTTATCATCCCATCGAGCTTTACAACCAAGACGCCGAGGTGAGACGGGCCCTGGACGCGCTGCGCTCCGACCGCTTCAACCCGGCCGAACCGGGGCTTTTGGCATGGATATCCCACTACCTCCTCTCCGACCACGACAAGTATTTCCACCTGGCCGATTTCCCCGATTACCGGGAAGCGCGATTTGCCTCTTTAAAAGACTTCACGGACAAGGTAACATGGGCGAAAAAGGGCATCATGAACACGGCCCGCATGGGATACTTCTCCTCGGACCGCTCCATACTCCAGTATGCCGAGCGCATCTGGGGAGCCACCCTGGTTCCGCCGGAAGGCTGAAAGGCGGGGCGGAAGCCGGACGCGGACAGCCCGTGATTCAGAGCAGGACAGCAATCTAACGATTCCCGGAGGGTCTCATGCGGGTGGAAAGAACGGACAAGGACAACGTCTCGGTCCTCGTCATCATGGAAAAAACCCTGGACGCCTCCATGTCCGCCGACTTCAAAGCCATGCTGCACGGCCTGGTCCACGACGGCAAACGGGGGATCGTGCTGGATCTTGCTCATGTCACCTTCATGGACAGCTCCGCCCTGGGCGCAATGGTTTCCGCGCTCAAGGCCATGGGCAGCCAGGGGGAGATCGCCCTCTGCTCCGTCCGGGAGCCCATCGCCAACATCCTGGCCCTGACCCGTCTGGACCGGGTCTTCAAGGTCCTTCCCGACCGGGACGCCGCCTGCAACGAACTGGGGGTGGAACTATAGCCGCAAGACGCCTTCTTTCCCCGTCGCGCCCGCTTCTCCCCGTTTTCGCCTTCGTCCTCTTGTCGCTTTCCTTCGGGCCGCCCGCCCTTGCCCAGCAGGGGGCGTTGGACCGGATCGCCCCGCGGATGAACGTCCTGTGGGCCGCGAGCCAGACCCTTTCCCGATCCGCCGAGGACCTCTCGGCCCTGGCCCGCAAAAACCAAGGGCTTTCCAGCCTCCCCGTGGCCCAGATCGCCTCGGACCTCGCGGCCATATCCGAAGACATCAACGTGGTGACCCTGTTCTTTTCCGTCCGCACCCTGTTGCGACCGGATGCCGAGAGGGAGTTCCGGCAGAGGTTTTTGGTGAACCTCCTCTCGGAGAAAAAAGGCTCGGTGGAGAAGCATCTGCAGAAAATCCTGGATTTTTACGATGAGTTGGGCGATCCCCAGGCGCTGGCCATCGCCCGGTCGTCGGAAACGGCCATCCGCCGCAGCCTCTTCGAGATGACCGAGTGCTTGCGGGAGCTTGCGAAAAAGCCCGCCACGGGCGCGGCGGCCGGCAACGGACAGAAGGCAAACCCCTGAACCGGAACGGGAGAGCATCGTTGGCCCAAGAAGCGCACCCAGCCCGGATAGCCGTCGTCATCCCCGCCCTGAACGAGGAGCAACGGGTGGGGGCCGTGGTGGCGGCCGTGCGCCGGGCCCTTCCCCGGGCCCCGGTTCTGGTGGTGAACGACGGATCCTCGGACCGTACCGGGGAGGAGGCCCGCCGGGCAGGTGCCATGGTTGCGGCCCACCCTTTCCGCATGGGCTACGGCGCGGCCCTGGTCACCGGCTACCGATTGGCGCTTCGGAAAGGGGCGGACGTGGTTCTGCAGCTGGACGGAGACGGCCAGCACGACGCGGCCCAGGCGCCATTGCTCCTTGGCCCCGTCCTGGAGGGCTCCGCGGACATCGCCATCGGCTCCCGCTTCCTCTCCCGAAACGGGTATCGCCCTCCCCTCATGCGGCGGGCCGGCATCCGCCTGTTTTCGTTCCTGGCCTCCCTGGCAGGGGTCCGGGTCACGGACCCCACCTCCGGGTTCCGGGCCCTTTCCCGCCGCGCCTTCTCCATGTTCGCAGAAAGCCCCCATTTCCCCTCGGACTTCCCCGACGCGGACGTGATCGTCCTTTCCCACCGGGCCGGGCTTGCGGTCTGCGAGGTGCCCGCCGCCATGCGCCCCTGCCCCGGCAAGATTTCCATGCATGGCGGGCTGGCGCCGGTGTATTATGTTTTCAAGATGATGCTTTCCATGGCCCTGGCCAGCAGGGCCTGAGGCCCGGGCCGGAAGGGAAGCCGCCTCCTTCGCGGAAACCTTTGAAAAGCAGTTGACGCGCGGTAGGAGGCGTGTTAGGGGACTTTGTTCGTGTGGCGATGTAGCTCAGTCGGTCAGAGCATGCGGCTCATATCCGCAGTGTCCGGGGTTCAAATCCCTGCATCGCCACCAACCCAGCACCTTCGCGGCCCCTCCTCGACTCCCGGGTGGAGGGGCCCTTTTTCTTGGAGGCTATGCGAAGACCGTGTTCGCCTACCTCACCATCGTGGAGCAGCGCATCGTCGAAGCCCAGAAACGGGGAGACTTCAAGAACCTCCCAGGCGCGGGCAAACCGCTCACCTTCGAGGATGACAACATTCCCGAAGAGCTTCGGCTCGCCTACAAGATCCTCAAACACGCCGGATGCCTGCCCCCCGAGGTAGAGCTTCGGAAGGAGATCCGGCGCACCGAGGACCTTCTGGCCTCCATGGAGGACGCCGAGGAGAAGTACCGGACCATCAAGAAGCTCAACCTCCTCATCCGCAAGTGCAACATGATGCGCGGCGGTCCGGTGAACTTTGACATCCCCGAAGCCTACGAGCAAAAGCTCGTGGAGCGGTTCGGGGCCCAAAAAAGCGGAACTGCAAGATAATCGAAAATCACCCGGCGCAAGAGCCGGGTCAAGGACGGCGAATATGGCAAACGGCGCGAAAAAAGCCCCCAAGGCAACCGAAGGCCTGATGCGGAGCATCATGATCGCCCACCTCATCCTGCTCCTGCATGCGGCGCTGGCCGGAGGGCTCTTTGTTTCCATCATCTTCTTCCAGGGGCTGGTGCACTACATGCCCTGGATCTTCTTGACCGGCGCCTTCGTGGTGGTGGCTTCCGGCCTGCGGGTCTACGCCATCATGAAACGCGACCAGAAGACCCTGGCCGAGATCCTTCGCGACCCCCTTTTCGCCGGACGCCCCGTAACCCTTTCCTTCATGGGCGGGCTCGTAAGCCTCCGGGTGGGAAGCCCGGAGCGGCCCCTGGTCATGAAGGACGCTTCACCCGACGCCTTGACCCTTGCCGAAACCCCGGCCTCGCGGGCCCGTGAGCTTTCCCGCCTGGCCGGGCTTTACGAGAGGAACCTTCTTTCCTGGCAGGAGTACGAAGACGCCAAGAAAGATCTCCTCTCCCGGTAATCGGTTGTTGAAGTGCACCCGCCGGGAACGCGTTTTCCCGGACAGCCCCCCTATCCATTCGCCATGTTACGAGTAGCCCTTCTTTCCGGCGGAACGTCTTCGGAACGGGACGTTTCGCTTTCCGGCGGGGACCAGGTTTTTACCGCCCTGGACAAGTCCCGCTACGAGATCGTCCGCTACGATCCCAAGTTCGACCTTGCCCGCCTGGTGGCCGACGCCCCCAAACTGGACGCGGCGCTCATCATCCTCCACGGCCCCTTCGGCGAGGATGGCACTATTCAAGGCCTTCTGGACCTTCTGGGCATCCCCTACCAGGGCTCCGGAGTGCTGGGTTCGTCGCTGGCCATGGACAAGTGCGCGGCCAAACGCATGTACCAGGCAGCGGGTATCCCCACCCCGGCCTTCTTCGAGATCGGCCCGGAGGACGCGGGCCGGGCCCCCGCCCTCGCGGAGCAGATCGGCTACCCCCTGGTGGTCAAGCCCTCCCGCGCCGGGTCTTCGGTGGGCATGTCCATCGTGAAAAGCCCGGACCAGCTTCCCGGAGCCCTTGCGCTGGCATTCGAAAACGACCGCAGCGTGCTCCTGGAACAGTACGTGAAAGGCGTCGAGATCACGGGCGCGGTCATCGGGAACGACACCCTCGCCGCGCTGCCCCTGGTGGAGATCGTGCCCGGCGGCGGCCACGAGTACTTCGACTACAAGGCCAAATACACCAAGGGCGAATCCGCGGAGATCTGCCCGGCCCGAATCCCGGAGGATGTGGCCCGGCGGGCGCGCGAGCTGGCGGTGAAGTCCCACCGCGCCTTATTCCTGCGCGGGTACAGCCGCACCGACATGCTGGTGCGGGGCGACGAGCTCTTCGTGCTGGAGACCAACACCATCCCGGGCATGACGCCGGTCTCGTTGCTCCCCCTGGCCGCGGCCGCCGCAGGCATGAACTTCTCCGCGCTCCTGGACCGCCTCATCGAGCTGGCGCTGGAAGACAGGAAGAAGTAAGTAGAAGCTGTTTCATAACCTCGGATCACGTTTCTGGGCAAGGCGCGGGCCGACGAAAAAGCGGAGCATACAGTTTGCATGTGAGCATTTTGAGGAGGCTAGGAACGCCGCTCTGGGACGTCAGATGATGTTATAAAACAGCTTCTAAAGACTTTGCCGGGGGGGGAAACCCCTCTATAAGCCCTAGTATGGGCTTTGTATTGTTTGTGGATGAATGCCGAAAGGATCGCATCCGGCCCTGCGCGCCTGCGTTTTTTTGCCCGACAAAAACAGCCCGGCATTCCGGGAGTCCGGACTCTATCCCCATGCGAAAAGACCCCGCAACGCCTGCCCTGGGCATGGTGCTGAAAGGTTTTCCGCGCATCTCGGAGACCTTCATCTCCAACGAGATCCTGCTCCTGGAAGCCGCGGGGCACCGGGTGCACATCTTCTCCATGCGGGCCCCCCGGGAGCCCTTCACCCACGAAAGCGTCAAGAACATCCAGGCGCAGGTGGACTACCTCCCCTCCTCCTTCTTTACGGGCATGGGGGTTCTCCTCAAGGAGAACGGCCTTCTGTACCCCGAAAAAAAGGCGGAATACGCCTCCGCCTGGCGCATGGCCGCCCGGCACTACGCGCGCAACCGCAAGCTGGCCACGGTAAAGCACCTCTTCCAGGCCGGGTGCATCACCCGGAGGCTCCCCGCCTCGGGCCTCACGGCGCTCTTCGCCCACTTCGCCCACTCGCCCGCATCCGTGGCGCGGTTTGCACACCTGCTCTCGGGCCTTCCCTTTGCCTTTTTCGCCCACGCCAAGGACATCTACACCCAGGACCCGGCATCCTTGCAGGAAAAGATCGCCGCCGCCCGCTTCGTGGCCACCTGCACCGAGCACAACCGGAGGCATCTCAAGGAAATCGCCCGGGGAACAACCACGCCGCTCTTCTGCGTGCGCCACGGCATCAACCTCTCGCTTTTTTCCGATGAGAGGGAAAACGTCCGGCCCGCCCCGCCCTTCCGGATCCTCACCGTAAGCCGCATGGCGGAAAAAAAGGGCCTGGACATCGTCTACCGCGCCCTGGCGCTCCTGCGGGACCGCGGTGTCGCGTTCCGCCACGAGCACGTGGGGGACGGCGACGACCGGCCCCAAATCTCGGCCCTGATCGCGGAGCTGGGGCTCAAAAAGCAATGCCGCCTGGCCGGGACCCTGACCCACGACCGGGTGATCGCCTTGTTCCGCAAGGCCGACCTCTTCGTGCTGGGCTGCCGCGTGGCGAAGAACGGGGACCGGGACGGCATCCCCAACGTCCTGGTGGAGGCCCTGGCCATGGGCGTGCCCTCCGCCTGCCCCCGGGTCTCCGCCATCGGCGAGATCATCGAAAACGAAAGAACGGGCTTGAGCGTCTCTCCCGAGGACCCCGCCGCCCTGGCCCGGGGCATGGAGCGCCTTCTCACGGACGCGGCCCTGCGCGCGGCAGTCATCGAAAACGGAAAGGCGCTGGTAAAAAAGCGATTCGACAACTCCGCTAACGTCGGAAAGCTCCTCTCCCTGCACCGCTCCCAGGGCTTCCTGTAAGCCCCCAAAGCTCCAAGCGGGAAAAAATATCTCCCCCAAAACTGTTCATCATGAAATGAATCGGCTATAAAGAGAACGCTATAGTCCCTGTCGCACCGCGCCTTCTCGAAACCATCAGAGCGCCAAGCGCCCGCGAAAATCAAACCGGACAGCGATTGCGGCCACTGCCCTAGTGGCACCGGACCGGGCCCCCTTTTTTCCGGCTTCGGCCCTCTACCTTTGCGTACCGACCACCGCCCCTTCGAACCGGCAACCGCCCGGGAGGACCCGCCATGAACTCGCTTGCCGTAACCGCCGTGGTGCTCGTCTGGTTTGTTCTCATGTACAAGCTCTACGGGAGCTTCATCGTGAAGAAGCTGGTGCAGCCGGACGACACCCGGCAGACGCCCGCCCACACCCACGAGGACGATGTGGACTTCGTCCCTGCCAAGACCTACCTCCTGTGGGGGAACCATTTCTCCTCCATCGCGGGGGCCGGCCCCATCATCGGCCCCATCCTGGCCGTGTCCCTCTTCGGCTGGGGCTACACGGTCCTGTGGGTGGCCCTGGGGGCGGTCTTCCTGGGGGCGGTCCACGACACCCTGTCCCTCATGATCTCCGTGCGCCACGACGGAAAAGGGATGTCCGAGCTGGCCGGCATGCTCCTGGGCCCCACCATGCGCTACGCCTTCGCCGCGCTGGTCTACTTCATGCTCATGCTGCTGGTGACGGTGTTCATGGTGAGCGTGGCCCAGGCTCTGGTGAACATGCCCGCGCTTGTCATCCCCACCTTCGGCCTGGTCGGTGTGGCCATCGTCATGGGCCTTGCCGTCCACCGCCTGCACGCCAACGAGGTGATCGTTTCGGCGCTCGGCATCCTCACCGCCTACGCCCTCATCTGGGTGGGCTACGCCTTTCCCCTGTCCCTGCCCGCCTCCTTGGGCCCCAAGGGGGTGATGGCCGTCTGGTGCCTCATCATCACGGCCTACTGCCTTCTGGCCGCGGACGCCCCCATGTGGCTTTTGCTACAGCCGCGGGACTTCATCTCCTCGGTGAAGCTCCTGGTGGGAATGGCCCTGGGGTTTGCGGGAATCCTCTTCATCCACCCCGTCCTGAGCGCCCCCTTCGGGCCGGAGAGCTTCGCTCCCCAGGGCAAACCGGTATGGCCCATCCTCTTCATCATGGTGGCCTGCGGGGCCATCTCCGGCTTCCACAGCCTGGTTGCTTCGGGCACCACCGCCCGCCAGCTCTCTCGGGAGTCGGACGGGAAGATCATCGCCTTCGGAGGCATGATCACCGAAGGGGCCCTGGCGCTGCTGGTCACCATGCTGGTGGCCGGCGGACTGAAGTGGGGAAGCGCGCCCGCCGGGGTCACCGGAGACGCGGCCAACCTCTACTTCCAGACGGCGCTGGCCAAGAACTGGATCGTGGCCTTCGGCCACGGCTTCGGCCACCTGGTGGGCGCCCTCCACATCCCGCTCGTCACGGCGCCCATAGCCGCGCTCCTGGGCGCGGTCATGGTGAAGAGCTTCATCCTCACCACCCTGGACACCGGCACCCGCCTGGGTCGCTACCTCATCACCGAGACCTTCGGCCAGCGCTACCCCATCCTGCAGAAACGAGCGGTCGCTTCGCTCCTCATGCTGGCGCCCGCCTTTGCCCTGGCCGTGACCAACGCTTACGGAAACGTATGGAAGCTCTTCGGCACGGCCAACCAGCTCCTGGCCGCGGTGGCGCTCATCACCGTGAGCGTGTTCCTGGTGAAAGAAAAAAAGCCGAGAGCCTATACCCTGGTCCCGGCCCTCTTCATGATCGCTACCACCTTGTGCGCCCTCCTGTGGGAGATGTTCCATCCCGAAGGCGGATACCTGGTGGGCGCAAAGCCCGAGCTTCTGCTGGGAGGCGTCGCGCTGGTGCTGACCGGCCTGGGCCTGGGCGTGGCCCTCCGCGGAGGCAAGGAGCTTGTGACGAAGGGAGAAAATAAGAATTAGAAAAAAGAGAAGAAAAGAAAGGATATTGCGGGGGGGGGGGGGGGGGGGGGGGGGGGGG
>JBFMHL010000158.1:0-3296 GCA_040753055.1 Thermodesulfobacteriota bacterium
CAGAAACCCATAGCACTAGACAGAGAAAAAGTCTAGTTTTGATTTTCTTTTAATATCAATATATTGTAACTTTACCCGGCGAAGGGCACAAAATCCTGGGCTCTACCCCCCCCTGAACGCTTACAAAAGCTATTACAAATAGGACCAATTGAATATCTCAAAGTATCCTTTAAAATTTTGTGTTAGTTCATAGGATCCGCCAGTCCTCCGATCGGAAGAATAGCCACGCAGAATACCGCTCACCTGAATCGGCTCATCTATAAGTTATAGTTTTTATTAAATTTTTCAATTTATCTTTGAGCCCATGCGAATTTTTTTCCTGATGCCACAGAACGGATCAAGTTTCTACAGCGCCACAAGGTATCGCATCGCCGAACTTGACTATATTTCTTATTTTCCTGTTTCCTACCATGTTTCAATTCGATTGGCAATGGCTGAGGCTTTTTTTTAAACATACCTAGTGCTAATGCTATCTGCTTATATCAAGAATAGATTTCTCGTTGGGCCGAGTAGGCCGGTATATTATGTACAAGCTGACGAGTTGCGGCTGGGCTTTTAGCCCAACCTACATTTGATGCGGGCTAAGGTTTCCCCTGAATTTTTTCCGCCTTTGCCCTTGCCTTGCCTTTGTCTTTTCCCCTTAGGCTTTTCGCAGCTCGCTGATTTTTTCCACGTCGCCCATGACCACGAGGGTGGCGCCGGGGTTGAGGACGAGGTCGGGGGGCGGGTTGAAGGTGATCTCGGTGGTGCCCGGCACCTGGACGCCCAGGATCATGAGATCGTAGTCCTGTTTCAGGTGGCAGTCTTTTATGGCTTTGTGGCAGAGGGGGGAGTGTTCTTTGATGACGATCTCGTGGACGCGCAGGGTTTTCTGGCTGGTACGGAGCATGCGGTCCAGGAAGGAGACGGCGGTGGGGCGGATGAGCTCGGAGGCCATGCGCAGGCCGCCGATGAAGTTGGGGGAGACCACGGAGTCGGCGCCGGCCTTGCGGAGTTTGCTTTCGATGGCCAGGTCGGTCATGCGGGAGATGATGCGGACCTTGGGGTTGAGCATCCGGGCCGACATGGTGACGTAGAGGGTGTCCTTGTCCGAGGGAAGGGCCACCACGACGCCGGCGGCTTCCTTGATGCCGGCCAGGAGCAGGTTTTTGTCCTCGGTGGCGTCGCCTTCGATGTAGGGGATGTCGCCCACCAGGGCGCGGGTCTGCTCGATGTTGCGGGTGTCGGCCTCCACCAGCACCACATCTTCCTTGTTCTTCACCAGCTCTTCCAGGACGTGCCGTCCGGTCTGGCCGCTTCCGCAGACGATGAAGTGGCGGGACATTTTGGCGATGCGCTTTTCCATGCTGCGTCTCCTGATGAGGCCCGAGACCTCGCCTTCCACGATCAAGGCGGTCATGGTGGAGATGGCGTAAGTGATGACGCCCAGTCCGAAGATCAAAAACAGCGTGGTGAAGATCATGGCCTTGGCGTTTCCCGTAACCGGGACGATCTCGCCGTAGCCCACGCTGGTGAGCGATACCACGGTCATGTAGATGCAGGTGAGGAAGGAGGGGTCGCCGTCGCCCAGCACATAGTAGGCTGCCGACCCGGCCAGGATGACCAGGGTGATGATGATGAGCAACAGGCGCAGGCGGTTCGATATGGACAAAGCGTATCTCCCGGTGCGGAGCCGGAGCTGCTACGAGGGGCCGGCCCGGAGGCGGCGAATCCGATGGTTTGAAAGGATTTTGTCCCGCCGCTTCCGCAAAACGCGTCTGGTTTTATTTTGAGATAACTTCTAGTGTTTTTCCTGCAAAAAGGCAAGCGCCGGCCCGTATTCTTGACAAGGAAAACCCGCGGCTTTAGGCTTAGAAGATGCAAGCCGTTACCGGGCGGCGGGATTTCGGCCGCCTGCGGGAGGAACGATGGAGCATCCGGAACGACACGAGGACTCCCTGGCCGGGCAGTTTCTCATCGCCATGCCCAGCCTGGACGATCCCAACTTCTCCACCACCGTGACCTACCTCTGCGTCCACAACCCCGGCGGCGCGTTCGGGCTTGTGGTGAACCGGGTCCTTCCCGGAGGGCAGATCTCCGCCATCATGCGGGAGCTCGACATCGAGTACAAGGAGGAGGCGGGCGAGGCGCCTATCCATCTGGGGGGGCCGGTCCACCCGGGCCACGTGTTCGTCCTCCACGGCGCGCCCCTGGAATGGGAAGCTTCCATGCTGGTCTCCCCCACGGTGGCCATGACCAGCTCCCGCGACGTCCTGGAGGCCATTGCGCGCAGCGAAGGGCCCGAGTCCTTCATCCTGGTGCTGGGCTGCGCGGGCTGGGGCCCGGGGCAGCTGGAGCAGGAGCTGGCCGAAAACTCGTGGCTCACCTGCCCGGCCTCGGACGAGATCCTCTTCTCCACACCCGTGGACGAACGATGGGACAAGGCCGCCCGCAAGCTGGGGATTGACCTCCAGCTCTTCAACGAAACCCCCGGCCACGCCTGATGGAAAAAAATTTCAAGCTGGTGGTGGAGTACGACGGCACCGCCTACCTGGGGTGGCAGGTCCAGAAGACCGGCCCCACCGTGCAGGGGGAGCTGGAAAAGGCCATCTTCGCCATGACCCGGCAAGAGGTGCGCATCACCGGGTCGGGCCGTACGGACACCGGAGTCCACGCCCTGGGCCAGGCCGCCAACTTCCGCTGCGAGACCCGGCTCACCGCGCGCGCCTTTCTGGGCGGCCTGAACAGCCTGCTGCCTCCCGACATCGCCGTAAAGGACGTCTGCGAGGTCCCGCTTGGCTTCCACGCCCGCCGAGACGCCCGCAGCAAGACCTACGAGTACCGCATCGCCAACGCCCCCGTGCGCCCCGCTCTGCTCCGCAACTTCTGCTGGCACATCAAAAGCCCCTTGAGCCTTGCCTCCATGCAAAAGACGGCCGAGCTCTTCCTGGGCGAGCAGGACTTCAAGTCCATGGAAGGAGCCGGAAGTCCGCGGCAGAGCACGGTGCGCCGCGTCTCCCGGTCGGAGGTCGCGCCAAGGGACGGGCTCCTGGTCTTCACCGTCTCCGCAAGCGGCTTTTTGCACCACATGGTCCGCAACATGGCCGGGCTCCTGGCGGCCGCCGGAAGGAAGACCCTGTCCGTCGAGCAGGCGGCCGCCGTCCTGTCCGCCCGCGACCGCAACCTCGCCCCCGCCACCGCCCCTGCCCAGGGATTGTTTCTCGTGGAAGTGATTTATTAGAGGCTGTTTCCAAAAGAAGAAAGAAAGGGATTTTGCGGGGGAGGGGGGAAAACCCCTTTTGAAAAAGCTGGCTTTT
>JBFMHL010000159.1:0-39398 GCA_040753055.1 Thermodesulfobacteriota bacterium
TTTTCAAAAGGGGTTTTCCACCCTCCCCCGCAAAATGCCTTTCTTTATTATTTTTGAAACAGCCCCTAATAGTGCCAGGGGAAACGGGAGAAGTCCTTGGGCCGCTTTTCCACGAAGGCGTCCCGGCCCTCCTTCGCCTCTTCGGTTCCGTAGGCCAAGCGCGTGGCCTCCCCTGCGAAGAGCTGCTGCCCCACCAGCCCGTCGTCGGGAAGGTTGAAGCCGAACTTGAGCATGCGCATGGCCGTGGGGGACTTGGAGTTCATGATGGCCGCCCACTCCAGCGCCACATTCTCCAGGTCCTTGTGGGGAACCACCCGGTTCACCATGCCCATCTCGAAGGCCTCCTGGGCGGAGTAATCCAAGCCCAGGAAGAAGACCTCCCGCGCCCGTTTCTGGCCCACCTGGCGCGCCAGGTAGGCGGAGCCGTAGCCGGAGTCGAACGACGCAACGTCGGGGTCGGTCTGCTTGAAGACCGCGTGCTCCCGGGAAGCGATGCTGAGGTCGCAGACCACGTGGAGGCTGTGCCCTCCCCCGGCCGCCCAGCCCGGCACCACGGCCATGACGATCTTGGGCATGAAGCGGATCAAGCGCTGGACCTCCAGGATGTGCAGCCTTCCCAAGCGCGCCGGGTCCACGCCGCCCTGCCCTTCGTACTTGTAGCCGTCGGCGCCCCGGATGCGCTGGTCGCCGCCCGAGCAGAAGGCCCAGCCGCCGTCCTTGGGCGAGGGGCCGTTGCCCGTCAGGAGCACCACTCCCACGTCGCTCGTCATGCGGGCATGATCCAGAGCCATGAAGAGCTCGTCCACGGTCTTGGGGCGGAAGGCGTTGCGGACCTCGGGCCGGTTGAAGGCCACCCGCACGGTCCCCTGGTCCTTGGCGCGGTGGTACGTGATGTCCGTAAAGCCGAAGCCGGGCACTTCCTCCCAGCGCGAGGGATCGAATATTTCCGAAACCACGTTCTCCTCCGTTTCACCGGATGCTCTTTTGAGACCGTATCAAAAACAGACGGATTCAGGTTATTTCGAAATACGATTCAGTCTTTCGTGCACCCGCAGATCCGTTTCCGGGTCCAACCGCACCTCGATCATGACGGTCTTTCCGCCCGCCAATGCCTCTCGATAGGCGCGCCGCAGCTCCTCCGGGGATTCGGCCCGCGCATAGGAGAGGCCGAACTGGCGGCAGGCATGGGAAAAATCCATAGCGTGGGGGGTTGCCATCAGCGTGTTGCGGATCTCGGGAAAGCCGGCTGCGGGAAGCTTCTCGAAGATGCGGCCGCCCTGGTTGTTCACCACCATCAAGATCACGGGGGCGGCGCTTTGGCTCATCAGAAGCAGCGAGCCCATGTCGTGGAGAAGCGAGACATCGCCGACGACGGCGGTCACCCTCCGGCCCGAGCCCTCGGCAAAGCCTAAGGCCGTGGCCACGTTTCCCTCGATGCCGCTCACGCCCCGGTTGGACACCACGTGCACGGGGCTTGCCGCCGGAGGGGCCTCTGCATCGAAAGCGCGGATGGCGTTGGAGTTTCCCAGGAACAGGGCTTCGCCCGCGGGAATCATCCGGTTCACCGTGCGGGCGACAATGGGAAAGGAGAGCTGGTCCGCCGGCACGGCGTCCTCCAAGGTGTTCACGAGCCGCTTGACGGAAGAAAGCAGGGTCGCAGCCGCGTCCCGGTCGTGGGAGGGGCTGTCCACCGCTCCCAGTGAACGGACGAAAACGGCCGCCGGAGCCGGAACCCGGAGGCTGACGGCAAAGGAAGGGTCGCGGGTCCCCTGCCGTTCGCTCACCAGGATCACCTCTCCGGCCGCGCCTCGGGAAAGCATGCCGTAGTAATGCTTCGACACGAAGCCCGTACCCAGCTGGAGCACCGTATCCGGGCCATAGTCCTGCAAAAGCTCCCGGATTCCGGGATGGTCCGGGGAGGGAAGCTGGAGGGCCGGCGGGATTGTTGACCGGAGCGATGAGGCCACATCGCAGACGACCGGCCAGGAAAAGCGCAAAGCGAGTTCCGCCGCCGCGGCGCGGTCTTCCGGGCCCGCCATGCGGCCCAGGGAGAGAAGGCCCCGGCGGGTTGATCCGATGATTCCCCGCACCTCCTCGAGATCGGGGCAGGCGCATGAAACCCGAGCATAACGCGTCCGGGGGCCCGTGCGCCCGAAGAAGGCCTCGGCCTCGGCCAGGACCTCAGGCGGCACCGGGTACCCGGGATCGGCAAGGGGGAGCAAAGGGTCCCGGAAGGGGCAGTTGATGTGCACGGGGCCGTTCTTGACCTGGGCCAGGGAATCTATCCTCGCCGCCAGGGCGTCCAGGGAATGGCGGGGATCGGGGGCCGGCAAGCTCAGGGTTTGAAGCACATAATGGCCGAAAATATCCGGCTGGGCCATGGTCTGGTTGGCGTCGGCTCCCACCATCTCCGGCGGTCGGTCGGCGCTCAGCACCACGAGCGCGATTTCGTCCCGGAAGGCCTCGATGACGGCCGGGAAGTAGTTGGCCAGCGCCGTACCCGAGGTGCAGACCAGCACCGCCGGGCGGCCCGTGGCTTTTCCGTGGCCCAGGGCCCGGTACCCTGCCCCCCGCTCGTCCAGGACCGAGACGGCCGCAGCGCGGGGGTTGGCCAACAGGGCAGCCATCAGGGGGGCGTTGCGGTTGCCGGGGGAGACGAAGAAGGTCGAGAGGCCGTTTCGAACAAGCTCCTCCACCACCACAGAGGCCCAGAGGACGCTCATGTTCTCGCAAAGGAGCGCAGGGGCCATTCAGCAACCCTCCGAAATCCCGGCCACGGTCTTCATCTTCTGCTCGGTCTCCCGCCACTCGGCTTCCGCTTCCGAGCCCTCTACGATCCCCGCGCCGGCGTAGACATGGAGATCGCTTCCGCACACCAGGGCGGAACGGATGCCCACGGCAAAGTCGGCCTCACGGCCGTCCATCCAGCCGACAGGAGCCGCGAACCAGCCGCGCTCATAGGGCTCGCAGCTCCGGATCAGGGCCAGGGCCTTTTCGCTGGGGTGCCCGCCCACCGCGGGGGTCGGATGGAAGCAACGGAGAGTGCTTAGCACGCTTCGTCCGTTTCGCAGCGTGCCCGTGTGCCGGGTGAAGATGTGTTGGACGTTCTGGAGCTTCTGCACGACACCCGGGTCGAGGATCGCGGCCTCGTAAGCGATCTCCTCCATCCGCCGCCGAATGAAGTCGGACACGATGCCGTGCTCCCGGCACTCCTTGGGGGAGCTCCGAAGCTCCTTCTCCCACAGCTGGTCGGAGGCCGGGTCCGCTCCTCGGGGGCGCGTTCCGGCAATGGCGTCCACGCTGATGGATCTTCCGTTCACGCGGAGCAGCCTCTCGGGAGACCGGCCCAAAAACGCCCGGTCGCCGGAAATCTGGTACAGGAACACGAAGGAGCTGTCGCGGATGGCGAAGAGCTTCCGTACCAGCGGAAGCACGGGCCAGGGGCCGGGGGCCGAAAGCAGCCGTTTGCGGGCCAGCACCGCCTTCTCCATCTCTTGCGCGCCGATGCGCGCAAGGGCGAGGGACACCATTGCATCCCAGCCCTCCCTGCCGGGGATGAGCTCGTCCGCAGTCACGGCCGGAAGAGCCTTCCCGCAGGGTGGCCGGAAGCGCGCATCCAGGGCCGCGAGCCTGTCCGCAAGCAAGGCAAGCGCCTCCTCCCGGCTCTGCCCGTCCCCCACCAGCCCGTTCACCGCCACACGGACTTTCCCGCCCTTTTTTCTCAGCTCCACAAGCGGCAGGGTGAAGCGGAGCGCGCCGAAGCCGTCCCACTCGCCGGGCGCGGGCCCGTCCGAAAAAAAGGAGACGCCACCGAAGACAAGGGCGTCCCCATGCTCCCGCCAGATGGCGGAAAGCTTTTTGTCGGCGTCCCCGGTGCCGCGATCGCTTATGATCTCGGCGGCGGCAAGCCCGGCGACCTCGTAGTCGCCCTCTTTTCCGGAAAAATAGAAACGCTCCGGCACGTCGAAGCAGCCGATCCAGTCCAAAAGGCTCTCCGGCGCATCCGCGGCGTCCAGGCGGACCTCCAGCCGGATGCGCGGGCCAGAAAAACCTTTTCGAGTTGCCAAGGAGCCGGAGAACGAATCCTGCAACAAGCTACTAAACTGCTGGCAAACCATTTAACTTTCCCCAACAAACAACACGAAAAGCACCCCGCAGCAGCCGTTTGTTCCCGGAACGGGAGCCTGCAGGGCGCGTTTTGTTCCTTTTTGCCCGGCCCGCACGGAGCAGGCATCGCCTGCCCCTGGACGGGTGCGTGCGGGTTTAGTAGCGCTTTTGATCCGCAAGAGCAAGGCTTACGCGCAGGGCGCAGCTCCTGGAAGGAATCACGAGGAAAGCCAGGCTTTTGCTACCTATAGCAAAAGTTGCCCTCATTCCCGGCGCCGGCTGCACGCCCGGTCTCCCTGCACAGCGCCCGGACGACCGCTATCATGCACCCGAAACGGGAAATCGTTTGCACCCTTTTGCCGGAAATGCTTACAATTCCCGTGACCGGGCCCGATGAGACGACGCTGCCACCGCCATTTTCCCCTCATCGTTTTCCGGCTCCCGAACCTGCATAGCAGGGCCCGCCCACCGGACGGCCCCCGAGCCGAAGGAGATTCGCCATGAAAAGAACATCCATCCTACTGGTTTTTGTCTCCCTGGTTTTCCTTTGCGCCTGCGCTGCGGGCGGATACCGTGCGAAGGGACCGGAAAGCGCCATCCTCCGCATATCCTGCGACCGGAACTTCGCGCCTTTTACCTATGTGGATGCGGCGGGGAAGCCCGCGGGAATGCTGGTGGACATCTGGAGCCTCTGGGTGGAGCGGACGGGCCAGGCGGTGCGCTTCGTGTTCTCCGACTGGGACGGAAGCGTGCAGGCGCTCAAGGACGGGAGTGCCGAGATCCACTCCGGGCTTTTCAAAAACGAGTCCCGCGCCAAATGGATGGATTTCTCCACTCCCGTCTACCAGTCCGGCATCGCGGTCTTCGTGCCCGACACGCCCGGCGGCCCGAAATCTCTGGAGGACCTGCGCGGCAAGAAGGCGGGCGCGCTGGATGGCGGCGCTCCCCTGGATTACCTCAAAGGAGCCGCGCCGGAAACGACCGTCCAGGGCTACCGGGGGTACCGGGAGATGATCGGGGACGCAAGTTCCGGAAAGATAGCGGCCTTTGCCGACGAGGAGGTGGGCGGCTGGACCGCTCTCGCCGAGCTGGGCCTATCGGAGCGCTTCACCACGATTCCGGGAGCCTATGTTCCCCGGCAGTTCTTCGCCGCGGTGCGCAAGGGAAACGACCGAATCCTGATGCTGGTAAACCAGGGGCTTTCGCAGATCCGGCCCGAGGAGCTGGCGGCCATCGAGGCCTTGTGGATACCGCAGAACGCGCGGCATCTCACGCCTGCGAAGGGGGCAGCGCAACAATAAGAAGGAGCGGAAAAGCTTGAGGTACGACCTGTCGTTGCGCGTTTCCTCCGACCATTACCACGCCGACTCCGTGTTTTGCGGCTATAGCGCCCGTGACGCGGCCTGCGGCGTCACCCTGTTCCTGGACGATACGGAGGCCTCTTCGAAAACCCTCCGGAAACGGGAACGATTTCTCGTCATCGGGCAATCGCAGCAAGAGCTTTGTTCCGACAAGCATTTCCTTCACTTGCAGAGCCAGGGCAGGCTGAGGATTTTCAACCCCTTCGATCCGGGAAACTTCGAGCCGGTTTGGGCTGCCCTGATCGTCCGCTATTATGTGGGGAGGGCCCGCAGGACGAAACGGGGCCATTTGCCGGAACTTGTGCAGGAGATCCTGGAAATCTTCCGGGACAGGTGCAATCTGACGCTCGCCATTGAAAGCTATGCGGCGGTTTCGGAGCAGGCGCAGCAGGAGTTCGAGGAAGGAATCAAAAAGATCGAAGGAATCAAGACCATCACGCTGAACGGCGGGGCTCTAAGATAATTAGAGATAAAGTATTTACTAAGTCAATATAACTCTATTAGCAAAAGATATGGAATAAGATATAACTATCAGATATTATTTTAATAACGATTCAAAATGAAGCTGGGGTTGATTCAGATCTTTAATCACAGACCCAAATCTGCAATTCAAGGTTGCATTACTAGCTTACAATGGTTAATAAGAGCGTATGCTTGGGTAGTGGGCTAAATATTATATCAATTAGTATTATATGGAGCTATAAATGTCTGATTTAATTAAGTTATTAAAACATTTTTTCACAAGAGATATAATTTATATTTTAGGAGGATCAAGTATTATTATTTCCTCTCTTTATGTATTTAAGCGCCTGCCGTATGATAAAGTCAATTCGTATTACGCTTTAGCTGCAATTGGTTTCGCCTATATAATAGGCTATGCTGTTCAAGATGGCCTTTCATTAGTCGGAGTAATAACAACGATTCCAGTAACAAACCCAAAATCTAAATGCTTATTATCACTTTACAAAAGATTTACAAATGTCACTTTCCCAAAAAAAATTGAATTAAATACAGATATTGCAATAGATAGAATAATTATAAATGAAGTTGAACAAGAAATTGGAGAGTATCAGAGAATAATTACTTTAAAAACATTGGGTACATCTGCTGGCCCATGTATCTTCATTTCAGGCATCATTATTATGCTTGGAGTTATGTTTAAGAAAGGCGGATGGTCAGATGATTTCGATTTGTTATTAAGCATCTTTTCCATATTAATTGGTTTCACGCTTTTCATCCTAGGCTGGATTAAAGGCATGCAACAAGCAGAATATTTAAATAGAAGAAATACTGCTCCTCTTTCACGAGAAAATAAAGCTCAATATAGATAAAATTTTTTTCAATATTTTAAAAGCGCATTCAAATGCAATACGCCTCCCACCTCAAATAGAATCAAGCTCTATCGCGTTTCTCATTTATTTTCTTCTTCAATATAGGCTTAATAAATTTTTCATTTGCATTTAATGATAGATATTATTGTTATTATAAGTATCAACACGAAAGCAGCCTCCCTTGGAAGCGGAGTAAATAGTTTTGCCTCAAAGGGAGGAGGGGGTGCGGGGGAGGGGGAAAATCCATCTTTTTCAAAAGGGGTTTTCTCCCCTCCCCCGCAAAATCCTTTTCATTTTTCTTTTTAAAAATAGCTTCTAATCACTGCACCGCGATCTTCAGTCCGTTGAACTCCTTCACCTGCTCCGGGCTTTCGGTGAGGCAAGCCTTCACCAGCTGGTAGAAAGGCTCGTCCCAAAACACGTTCAGGTGGATGGGGTAGAGGTCCACCAGGCTGTCCCCCACCAGGTGTCCGACGTTGCGCTCCTTGTCGTGCTTGTGCTTGATGGCCCGCGCGTCGAAGTCCGCATCGCAGATCTCAATGTTCACCGCCCCGGGCAGCATGCTGGTGGTGTAGGGCTTCATGATCTCGTCGGTACAGATGTAGATGGAAAAGGTGAGCGGGCCGTTCTCCGGCGGCTTCGACTCGTTCATCTCCTTCATATAGCCGCTTTGCGGGCGGATTTCGGAGGCCGAGGGGAACACGTTGAAGTTGCCGGCCCAGGTGGTGCCGTGGTGGGCGGACACGTAGGTGATGAAGCGCTCCACCTTGGGGGCGCCGCCCAGCTTCTCGATGTAGTAGCGGGTGGCCACGCCGCCGTTGCATTCGGCCACGATCAGGACCTTGTCCTGCCCGGTCTCGGCCAGCACCTCGTCCACGGCCTTGCCGATGCGCGCTCCGCCGTCCCGCAGGGAGCCCGTGAACAGGTCCTCCGGCTGAAAGACCACCGGAGTGAACCCGTCTGCTTCCAGCCTTTTCTTCATCACATCGTAAAAATCCGAAACGATCATGCTTCCGGTGATGAGCAGCACCACCGGCCCCTTGTCGCCCTTTTCCCGCGCCTGGGCCAGCTCCTTTGCGGGCGGGTTGAAGGAGTCGGCTCCGCTCCACTTGGCGTAGTGGGTGCAGCCGAAAGCCAGGGGCATTATTGCCAGGCAGATGATGAGAGCCGCCAGGCTGTTGCTGCCGGTATGTTTGCCTTCCCTTTTGCCTGCCGAAAACATTTCTCCCGCCTCCCTTTTCATGAGTGAAAACAAAAAACGCCGCCGTCTCCGTCGCCGGGTTTGCCTGTTGCCCGAAAAGCTTTGGAGCATCTCTTTTTAATGGAATCGAATCATGATACTGCTCGGCCCCCGGTTTTTCAAACGCTTTTTGGGAGAAAGGAGACAGCGGGCGGATATGGGAAAGGTTCGAAAGAAGATACGGGAATGGCCGCATGAAAATATAGGAGGCACCTGCCGTGCGGAAGGCGCGGCCCTTAGATTATTATTGCTAAACCTGTATGTGGCAGGATGGTGAAAAAGGATGAAAGCAAGGCGCGCAAGAAGCCGGCAACGGAGCGTACCGGGTTGGCCGTGACCGAAAAAAGCTTCGATGCGCAACGCAGCGGATCGCCTTTTTCAACATCCTGGGGCGGCCCCCGCCGTACGAAGCCGTACGAACAGGAGCCGCCCCGCGGGGTGGGGGGAGGCGGGAGTTCCCCTTGCGTCTGCCGGGCCGCCGCTTCCCTGGCTGCAGCAACCCGGAGGAGGCCGATTGCGGTCCAAGGCTTGCATGAAAACCTTGGCGAGAAAGCTGCCGGTCCGGGAGGGCCTTCCCGGAACCGGGGTTTAGTATCCCATCTTCTTGAGCTCGCTCACGATGTCGGAGAAGAAGTCGTGGGCGTCGAAGCCGGGGGTCATGCCGAAGAGCTGGCCGATGATGTTCAGGTGGTCGCAGCCGGGGCTCCACCAGGCGGCGGATTGCACGCCGCGGAACCGGCCCCACTTGGCGCTCTCCACGCCCACCAGGCCGTCGTTGTCGCCCTCGTAGTGCTTCATGAGGAGCCAGGTGGGGTTCAGAAGTACCGTGGGGCAGTAAAGCTTGGCCTTGGCGGCCCAGCTCTGGTAGTAGACGCCCGGCACGTTGGGGGTGTTGGGGTTGAAGACCTGGGTCATGTAGTCGGTGCAGAGGTCCATGGTATTCTGCAAGGTGTCGGGATTGGTGTCGCCGAACACGAAGGCGTAAACAAAGTCTATCACCGAGGTGCCCAGCATGAGCAGCCCGTCGGGAATCTTGTAAACCACCACGTCGGCCACGGAGCTCCCCTTGTGGGGGCCGGCGATAGAGGTGTGGCTGGCGCATCTGTTGCCCAACCCCAGGTTGGTGATGGCGTAGCGGGTGTAGATGGTGCCGTGGGAGTGCCCGATGATGTTGGCCTTGGCCTTGCCGGTGAGGGCCAGGATCTGCAGGTACTGCTTCTTGAAGGCCACGGCCTTGTTCACGGTGGAGTCCATGCAGTTGACTGCGGTGGCGTAGACGTCCGCGCCCTCCTCTTCCAGGGCGTCCTCGATTCCCCACCAGTAGTCAATGATGCCCAGCATCTCCGCGGTGGCGCCCATGCCGTGGGCCAGAACCACGGGGTACTTCGTGGCGCAGGCGGAGCTTGCACCGCCTGCGAAGGCAAGGGCGGGAACGAGGCACAAAAGGGCTGCGACGGCCGCAAGCAGGGACCTTTTCATGGAAGCCTCCCGGAAGGGGTATGAGAAGAAGCTCGAAATTTTACTGGAGACGTCTCATACCCTACCAGGATCCGGCATTGGCTAGCAATCGGAAGCTTTTCCCATTTTTCCTGAAAAAGACTAGGGAAGAAAGCTAAGGTTAAAGTATTAGAAACGGACAAAGAATGAAGGCCGATCTAGTGCCAAAATCCCAACGTGCGTACTAGCAGGCGTTCGATTCCTTGAACAGGAAAAAGAGAAACCCGCCTTTCCGAGTTTCCCTCTTTTTTCGATGGTGCCTCAAAAAAACCATGGGGACCGCGTCAAGAAGTCTTGCGGAAGGGGGGGCGCGAGGGAGGGGGAAGCGGGTCCCCGGGAGGCGAAGCCGCCCCGGGGCAAGGACAGGTTGTCCTGTTCACAAGGGGTCCCCCCGCAAAGCTTTCCCCCTTTTTTCGGAACCAACCTCTACTCTTCCTTTTCCTCCTCCAGCAGCGCCGCCGGGCGGATGGCCGCTTCGCCGTACTGGTCGCGGATGAGGTCCACGGCCCGATAGAGGCGTTTCCTCTGGTCCGGGTCGGCCTTGTCCGGGAAGAGCCCCGTCTGGAAGAGATTCTGCTCGCCGGCCAGCTGGGAGACGGTTACGCCCAGGAGGCGCACGGGCCTTTGCCCGATCTGGGTCTTTTCCATCAGGCGTTCGCAGCAGGCGAAGATCTCGGCCGGGTCGTCGGTGGGCCGGTCCAGGGTGACCGAGCGGACTACCTGGGAGAAGTCATCGTACTTGACCTTCAGGGTGACGGTCTCGCCCCTCAGGTTTTTGCGTCGCAGGCGGCGGGAGGTTTTCTGGGCAAGGGAGAGGATCTTCCGCCGGGCCTTGGCGAAGTCGGTGATGTCATTGAGGTAGGTTTCCTCGCGGCCCACGGACTTCACCTCATGGCTCACCACCACGGGCCGGGGATCAATCCCGCGCGCGAACAGGGCCAGGGAGCTCCCGTACTTTCCCAGGGCGCTTTGCAGCACATCCTCCGAGATCTTGCGCAGGTCCGCGATGGTCTTCACGCCCAGACCCGAAAGCTTCTGCTGGGCGGCCGGGCCCACGCCCCAGAGGCGGGTGACGGGCAGCGGGGCCAGGAAGGAATCCACCTCTTCGGGCTGCACCACCACCAGACCGTCGGGCTTGGCCAGCTCGGAGGCCATCTTGGCCACCAGCTTGCAGGGCGCCACCCCCGCGGATGCAGTGAGGCCCAGCTCGTTCTTCACCGCGGCGCGGATGGCCGCGGCGATGGCCCGCCCGTCACCGAAGAGGGTCCGGGAGCCGGTGACGTCCAGAAAAGCCTCGTCAATGGAGAGCCCCTCCACCAGGGGGGTGAAGCGGGAGAAGATGGAGAAGACCTTCCGGCTCGCCTCCGCATAGCGCGCCATGCGCACCGGCAGGACCACGGCCTTGGGGCAGAGCCGGACCGCTCGGCTTACGGGCATGGCGGAGCGCACCCCGAACTTGCGCGCTTCGTAGGTGGCGGACGAGACCACGCCCCGCTCCATGCCGCCTCCCACGATGACGGGCAGACCGATAAGCTCGGGCCGGTCCTTGACCTCCACCGCCGCGTAGAATGCGTCCATGTCCACGTGAATGATGACCCGCTCCACCATGAGCCCTCATAATCCCCATATTTTGGCTTTTCAAAGCGCCCCGGCTTGCTTTAGCATCGTGCGCAACGCGGCGGACCGATGCC
The DNA here is from genome assembly GCA_040753055.1 of Thermodesulfobacteriota bacterium. Lineage (GTDB taxonomy): Bacteria > Desulfobacterota > Desulfobacteria > Desulfobacterales > Desulfatibacillaceae > JBFMHL01. Next base: position 11,228 of record JBFMHL010000159.1, read on the forward strand.
GCCCAACCCGCAGCCAGGAGCATACCATGCGCTTCGATTCCCCGGGGAAGGAAAACACGGAAAAAACGCTTGCGTTGGCCCATGCCAGGGCAAAGGAGCTGGGCATCCGGGAGGTGGTTGTGGCCTCCACCAGCGGCGAGACAGGACTCATGGCGCTCAAGGTCTTCGAGGGCTTCTCCGTGGCGGTGGTGACCTACCATGCGGGCTTCCGCAAGCCCTTTGAAACCGTGATGCCGGCCGAAGCTCGCAAGGAGCTGATCGCCCGCGGCGCCACGGTGGTGCAGGCCACCCATGCCCTTTCGGGCGTGGAGCGCTCCTTTGCCAAGAAGTTCTCCGGCGCCTACCCTGTCCTGGTCATGGCCGAAGTTCTGCGCCTCTTCGGCCAGGGACTCAAGGTGGCCGTGGAAGTGTCCATCATGGCCGCGGACTCCGGGGCGCTCTCCGGCGCGGACATCATTTCCATCGGCGGAACCGCCCGGGGCGCGGACTGCGCACTGGTGCTCAAACCCGCCAACCAGTCGGACGTCCTCGACCTCAAGGTCCGCGAGATCATCTGCAAGCCAAGGGAATTTTAAGCGCGGCCCCCACACGGATCAGATGGAGAGGAACATCCCGTCATAGGCCATGTAGACGGACATGGCGGATTGGGGCGCGTGGATGGAGAGGTACTCCCGTGTGAGGGTCAGGGTCCGGGCCAGGTCCTCGTCCGTGGCTGCCGGGTCGTGGTGGAAAAGGGCCAGGGTTTTGACCCCGGACGCCACGGCCAGTTCCACGGCGATGAGGTTGCTGGAGTGCCCCCAGTTCTCCTTGGTGACCATGGCCTCCAGATAGGAGTACTGGGCGTCGAAAATCAGGAGATCGCATTCCTGGATCAGGGAGTGGATGGGCAGGTCCTTTTTGTCGGGCTGATCGCGGAGCTCCACGTCGGTGGCGTAGACCATCTTCCTGCCGGCCCGGGAAAAGGAGTAGGCAAAAGATCCGCCCGGGTGCTCCTGGCCCAGGGCCGTGACGCGGAAGCCGGCGATGTCGTAGCCCCGGCCCGGCTCCAGGGTGGTGAAGGATATCTCGGCGCCCATGGACGAAAGCGAAACCGGGAAGTGGGGGTCGCTCTGCTGGAAGGCGAAGGCTTCCCTCATGTTGGAGTGGCAGCCATAGATGAACACGCGGTTTCCCGGCACATAGGCGGGCGTGAAGAAGGGAAAGCCGCAGATGTGGTCCCAGTGGAGGTGCGAAAGGAAGATGTGGTAATCGCGCCGGCCCTCGGGGGACTTGGGCCCGTGCAGCGCATAGTCCCGCAGGCCCGAGCCCGCGTCGCAGAACACGGCCTCGCTGCCGTTTACAATTTCCACGCAGGCCGTGTTGCCGCCGAAGGTGCCCCGCACGGAGAAGGACAGGCTGTCCACCAGAGCCTCGATCCCGGCGGCGCCGGACAGCCCCTTGTGGACCGCTTCCGAGAGGGCCGCCACGATCTTCTTCCGCACACCCTGGGCGTTCAGCGGGGCGGGCAGCGATCCCCGCGTTCCCCAGAACCGAACTTCCATATGGCCTCCCCCTGCCCTGCAGCCGATAGGATCGGCTGTAAAATTGAGCCTCTGGCCTCGCGGCGGCGTTGCGGCCCCTTTAGAAATGCTCGAATATCAACTCGATGCCCCGTTTTCTCGCAGTGCAGCGCCTTGCCCTGAAGCCTGGTCCACTGCTATGGCTCCCCAAGATTATACAAGGCGCGGGTTGTCATCTTCCGCCTCGTCTTCGGCCGGTCTATTCTAAAATATCCGCTCCGTTAGGCTGCTGAATCCTTGCCCTCGCCCCCTCTTCTCAACCATCAAAACGCTTTACGAAAGGGGGGTGCGGGGGGAGGGAGGAAAAGCCTTTCTTTTCAAAAGGGGTTTTCCCCGCCTCCCCCGCAAAAAGTCTCAGAAGCTGTTCCCTTTGCCGTTCAGGCGTTACTCGTGGCCCGGAAACAGGTCCACCAAAACGCGGTCGCCTTCGTAGAGTCCTTCGCAGCCCGCTTCGATCCTCACCAGGCCGTCGCTCGCCACCAGGGTCCGCACCTCGCCGGATTTACCGATGACGGGTTCGGCCAGAAGCCCCTCGGGTCCGGGGAGAAGCCGCACGCGGACGAAGTCCGCCCTGCCCTGCTTGCTGGCGATGTTGCGGGTGAGCGTCGCGGGCACGGGGAAGCGCCGCGCCATGTCCGGGCCGAGCCCGGCCATGCGGTCCAGAAAAGGCCGCACCAGCTCCAGGAAGACCACCATGCAGGAGGCCACGTGGCCCGGCAGGCCGAAGACCGCCTTGCCGTCCGTTTGGGCCAAGATGGTGGGCTTGCCCGGGCTCATGGCCACCCCGTGGAAACAGACGCGAGTGCCCGGGAGCTTCTGGATGGCTTCCAGGGTATGGTCCCGCCCGCCCACGCTGGACCCGCCCGAGACCAGCAGCATGTCACTTTGCTTCAGGGCTTCGGAGCAGGCCCGGTAGAGGAGCTCGGGATCGTCCTTCACGATTCCGGCAAAGGAAGGCTCCGCATGGATGCTCCGGCAAAGCGCCGCAAGCCCTTCCCCGTTCATGTCCCGGATCATTCCCTGGGATAGCCGGCCACCGGGGGCCGCGATCTCGTCGCCGGTGGAGAGGACGGCGACCCGCACCGGAGGGAACACCGGCAAATGGGTCACTCCCGCGCCTGCCAGGAAGGCCAGATCCTGGGGCCGTAGCCGGTGGCCGGCGGCCAGAAGCGTCTCCCCCCGGGCGACGTCGTCCCCGGCGAGGATCACGTGGTCGCCCGGCGCAACGCTGCGGTAGCACTCCACGAACCGGTCGTCCACCTCCTCGGTGTGCTCCACCATGACTACCGCGTCCGCGCCGCGGGGCAGCATTCCTCCGGTGGGGATGCGGCCGCAGCAGCCCTGCCCCACGGAAAAGTCGGGCGCGCGGCCCATAGACACCGATCCGGCAACCTCCAAGAGCGCGGGGTTGCTCAGGCTCGCCCCGAAGGTGGAGGCCGCGGCAACGGCGAAGCCATCCATGGTGGAACGGGGGAAGCCCGGCACGTCCTCGGGGCTCTCTATACTCTCCGCCAAAACACGGAAAAGGCCCCGGCCCAGGGGAACCGTTTCCCGGCCCCGGGGCTCGAAAAGCATGGAAAAGGCCCGCGCCTCCTCCAAGGACACCGCCTGGAAAAACTCTTTACCGGACATCTCGGGAAGCAGCTCCTGCCAAAGGGGAAAAGAGGTGCGCGGACGACCTTTTACTGTGTAGCGGCTTTTTCAAGAATCATCAAGGCTTCGGATCGCGGGGGACGGCTCTTGACAAGGTGCGCCCCGCACAATAGAGCCAAGGGTGACGGCCGGGGCCCGCTGCCGGGCCCTGTATTGGAGTACCGCGCGAGACGCGCGTTTCTTCTCCCTGATCCGGCGACCCATGGAAAACCTGCCCGCCAAAATCAAAGCCAGCCCACCGGAATGGTTTCTCCTGATCGCCATTGCCGCGCTGGCGGCCCTTGCCTACGCTCCCGGCATCACCTCCCCCTTTGTGCTGGACGACGCGGGAACGGTGGTCGGCAACATGAGCCTGCGGGGCTTTCCCTCCCTGCATGCCCTGGTTCCCCCGCGGGGAAGCTCGGTTGCGGGGCGGCCTTTCGCCAACCTGAGCTTCGCCGTGAGCTTCGCCCTCGGCGGGCTCCGGCCTGCGGGATTCCGGATCATGAATCTAGCCATCCACATCCTGGCTGCCTGGTTCCTGTTTCTAATCACCAAAACCGCCCTGGGCGACCCGAAGCCCTTTCCCAAGCTTAGGCCCCATGCCGGCACCGTCGCCTTCTTCTCGGCCCTGATCTTTGCCCTGCATCCTTTGCAGACCGGGGCGGTCACGTACATCACCCAACGCGCCGAGTCGCTCTCGGCCATGCTGGGCCTGGGCGCGCTCTGGTTCGCTGCACGGGGATTCTCCTCCTCCTACCGGAACTCCTGGCACGCGGCCTCCGTCCTTTTCTTGTTCCTCGCGGCAGGCTCCAAGGAGACCGCGGCGGCCATGCCCGTGATCATCTACTTTTACGACACAGTGATTTGCGGCTCGGGCTGGAGGCAGGCACTTTCCCGGTCGCGGCTCCTGTATCTAGGGGCGGCCACCGCCCTGCTTTTTCTCGTTGCGCTCACAGCCACGGGACGGCAGGCCGAGACCGTTCACTCGTCCTATTCCTGGTGGAGCTACCTGCTGGCGCAGCCCGGCACCATAGGCACCTACCTGCGGCTGTGCCTGTCCCCGACGGATCTTTGCTTCGACCGCTGGAACGAGGCTGCCGGAAGAACGGAGAACCTGGCCTGGGGCCTGGTCCTGGCCACGGCGCTGGCCTTCACCCTGGCGGGGCTTTGGAAACGAAAGCCCGCAGCCTTTGGCGCAGCCTGGTTTTTCCTGGCGCTGGCCCCGTCGTCTAGCTTCTACCCCCTGGCGGACGCTGCGGCGGAGTACAGAGTCTACCCTGCCCTGGCTCCGCTGGCGGTGCTTTTCTGCAGCGGGATATTCCTGCTGGGAATGCGGTTGCCGCCCCGAGGCGGGAATAAAGCGGCGGCGGCGTTTCTTTGCGTTTGCTGCATCGCTCTCGGGGTTGCCTGTTGGAGCCGCAACGCGGTGTTCGCCTCTGCCGAAGATCTGTGGGCGGACACGCTGGCCCGATGCCCGGACAACCCGCGGGCCATGGTGAACCTGGGAAGGGCATTGGCGGACAAGGGAGATTTCGCAGGCGCCACGGAGCTTTTCCGCCGCGCCCTCGGGGAGGCGCCGGACCTTTCCCCGGTCCACGCCAACCTGGGGTATGCGCTCCTGCGGACCGGACGTGCGCAGGAGGCCGCGGACGAGCTAACGCTTTCCCTTGCGCTTTCTCCGGACAACCCGGGGACGCTGGCCCTTCTGGGCGAGGCGCTGCATGCCCTGGGCCGGGACAGGGAGGCGATGGTCCGCCTGGACCGGGCGCTGGAGCTCTTTCCCGAGCTCTCCGACGCCCGGAGGCTGAGAAACGAATTGGAAAAGGCCGGAAGTGGAAAATGAAGCCCTCCCATAGATCTTCCTTCGGGAAAAACCTGCACCGGTTCTGGATAGACGTGGGCGGCACCTTCACGGACTGCCTGTGCCCGGGGCCGGACGGGCTTCTGCGCGCCAAGGTGCTCTCGTCGGGGGTCATCAAAGGCCGAGCGGACCGAGGATCGGGCCCGGCCCTCTTTGCCGACCCGGACCGGGCGGGGACGGGTGACGGGATGTTCACAGGATACAGCCTGCGCGTCCTGGGGCCGGACGGCGAGCCGGGGCAGGAGGTGCGGGTGGCCGGCTTCGACGGCGCCACCGGGACCCTGCAACTGGAGAAGGCGCCCTTTCCCGCCATCGCGCCGGGAACGTCCTACGAGCTTTTCTCGGGAGAGCCCGCGCCGGTCCTGGGTATCCGGCTGCTGGCGGGGCTTCCCCTGCATGCCCCCATAGGCCCGGCCAGGGTGCTCCTGGGCACCACCCGCGGCACCAACGCGCTTCTGACGCGCACCGGCGGCCCCGCGGCCCTGGCGGTCACCAGGGGCTTCTCCGATGTTCTCCTCATCGGAAACCAGACACGGGAGGACCTCTTTTCCCTAGACATCCGGAAGCCCCCGCCCCTTTTCGCCCATACGGCGGCCATCTCCGAGCGTGTGGACGCCCAGGGCCGGGTGGTCCGCCCCCTGGACCGGGAAAAGGCCAAACGGGAGCTTGCCAGAATCCGCAGCTTGGGTGTCGGGAGCCTGGCCGTCTGCCTGGTGAACTCCTACCAGAACCCGGAGCACGAGCTGGCCCTGCGGGACCTGGCTCTCTCCCTGGGCTTCTTCCATGTTTCCTGCGGGAGCCTCCTCTCTCCTGCGCGGGGATTCCTGGACCGCGCCCAGACCGCCATGGCAGACGCCTACCTCGCCCCGGTCATCCGAGGCTACGAGGAGCTTTTGCGCAGGCACATGCCCGAGGCGGAGATCTATTTCGCCACATCGGCCGGCGCCCTGATCGAGGCATCCTCCTTCGTGCCCAAGGACTCGGTGCTTTCCGGGCCGGCGGGCGGGGTGAAGGGCTTTGCTCTGGCGGCACGGCGCAACGGCTTCGGGCGAGGGATCGGCCTGGACATGGGGGGAACGTCAACGGACGTAAGCCGGTACTCGGGCGCCTTCGAGTACGAGTTTGCCGCCACCAAGGCGGGCGTGCGCCTGCTTTCCCCCATGCTGGCCGTGGAGACCGTGGCCGCGGGCGGCGGGTCCGTGTGTTCCTTCGACGGGGCCCGGCTGCTGGTGGGGCCGGAGTCCGCCGGAGCCGACCCCGGCCCGGCCTGCTACGGAAAGAACGGCCCCCTCACGGTCACGGACGTAAATTTTTTCCTGGGCCGCATGGATCCGGGGCGCTTCGCCTTTCCCCTGTCCCGGACCGCCGTGGAAAGGCGTTTGGAGGAGATCCTCGGGCAGATGAAGGAAGCCGGAATCGTCATGAGCCCGGAGGCCCTGGCCGAGGGATTCCTGGCCGTGGCGGACCGCAAGATGGCCGACGCCGTGAAGCAGATCAGCACCCGAAAGGGCGTGGACCCGGGCAAGCACGTGCTGGTGGCCTTCGGCGGGGCCGGGCCCGCCCACGCCTGCGCGGTGGCGGACGAGCTGGGCATGGGCAAAATCCTGGTGCCCGAGCTTTCGGGCCTCTTGTCCGCCTACGGCATCGGGAGGTCCTCGGTGGCCCGCTTCGGAGAGAAACCGCTCTTTGCGCCCTATTCCGAGAAGCTCGCAAAAAAGCTCGAACCGGAGTTCCAGCGGCTCTCCCGGAAGCTGGGAGCCCGGGTCCTGGCCCAGGGAGCTTCGCGCCTGACCGGCGAGGAGCGCATGCTGGACATGCGATACGCGGGAGAAGACGCGGCCCTCACCGTGCATAAACCGGAGAACGGCGACTGGCTCTCCCGTTTCCGCACCAAGCACCGGGATCTCTACGGATTTGTCCACGAAGGCCGGGAGGTGGAGGTGGTCTGCCTGCGGATCTCGGTGGAAGGCGAGTTCGTCCGGCCGCGGGAGAAGAGGAAAAGGATTAGGCCGGGCCCGGCAATGCGCCCCGAGATGCGGCCCGCGCGCTTCCAGGGGGCCGTCATGGAGACGGCGTTCGTGCCCGCTGCGGAGCTTTTCCCGGGCGAGGAGCTGGACGGACCGGCCGTCGTCTCCCACGACTCCACCACCATCGTGGTGAGCCCCGGCCATCGCCTGCGGGTCACGAAAAGGGGCGACTTCCTGCTGGTACGGAAGAAGGCCCCGCCCGACTCCGCTCCCGCTCCCGCCCCCGGAAAGAAGGCGCGGAGCAACACGCCCCCGGACCCGGCGCGGCTGGAGCTCTTCATCAGCCATTTCTCCCACATCGCGGCCCAGATGGGCGAGACTCTGGTGAAAACCGCGCTTTCCGTAAACGTGAAGCAGCGGAGGGACTTCTCCTGCGCGGTCCTGGACCATGACGCGAACCTCATCGCCAATGCGCCCCACATCCCGGTGCACCTGGGCGCCATGGCCGACACCGTGCGGGCGCTCCTCATGTCGAGCCTGCCCCTTGCGCCCGGCGACTCCTTTCTCACCAATCACCCGGCCCTGGGGGGCTCCCACCTGCCGGACCTTACGGTCATTACGCCCGTGTTCGACCCGGCGGGAAAACGCCTGCGCTTCTTCACCGCATCCCGGGCCCACCACGCGGAAATAGGCGGCGTGCGCCCCGGCTCCTTCTTTCCCTTTGCGAAAAATCTTGCCGAAGAAGGCGTGGTTTTTGCGTCGTTTCCCCTGGTGAAAGGCGGCGAGCTGCAGGAGCGCGCGCTCAGGGAGCACCTGCTCTCGGCCCGCCACCCCTCGCGCAGCCCGGACGAAAACGTGGCGGACCTGCGCGCCCAGCTTGCGGCCAACCACGCGGGCGCGGTGGAGCTTTGCCGCATGACGGAGCGCTATGGCTACGGGACGGTGCAGGAGTTTTGCGGACACATCCGGGAAGCCGCCCGTTTGCTGGCAGCAAAAGCTATCGCCGCACTTCCGGACGGGAGCCATCGCTTCTCCGACTGCCTGGACGACGGGGCTCCGGTAAGCGTCGTGGCGGCCATCCAGGGGGAGCGCGCGCGCTTCGACTTCTCCGGGTCCGCCCCCGTACGACCCGACGCCCTCAACGCGGGCGCCTGCGTCGCGCGCGCCTGCGTCCTCTACTGCCTGCGCTGCCTCATCCAAAGGGACGTCCCGCTCAACTCCGGGATATTCCAGCAGGTGGACATGGTCTTCGGGGACGGGATGGTGAACCCTCCGCCCGTCGCCGACCCGGAACGAGCACCGGCGGTGGTGGGAGGGAACGTGGAGCTTTCCCAACGTTTGGTGGACGTGATTCTGGCGGCCCTGGGCAAGGCTTCCGCCAGCCAGGGCACCATGAACAACTTCGTGTTCGGTAACGACCGGGCAAGCCACTACGAAACCGTCTGCGGAGGGGCCGGCGCGGGACCGGGCTTTGCCGGGGCCCATGCCGTGCACACCCACATGACCAACACCCAGGCAAGCGACGTGGAGGTCCTGGAAAGCAGGCTTCCCGTGCGGGTTTTGTGTTTCGCCGTCCGGCGGGGCTCCGGAGGACGGGGCCTCTATCCCGGAGGGAACGGGGCGGTCCGGGCCCTGGAGTTCCTTTCGCCCATGCAGGTGACGCTCCTCACCCAGCGCAGGAAGACACGGCCCTTCGGGCTCTGCGAAGGCCTGGCCGGGGCGGCGGGAAAAAACCTGCTCCTAAAAAAGGGGGAAGGCCGGCCCCGGGCGCTGGGGCCTCTCTCCCAGGCGGAGGTGGAGGCCGGGGACCGCATCATCCTGCTCACGCCTGGCGGCGGAGGGTGGGGAGAGCCGGGCTCATAGGCCGCCCGGCTTACAAAAGCGCTTACGAAACAGGCCCCGATGTGGTACAAATCAAAAATCGTTCAAAAAAAAGGAGGCTGGCATGAAGAAGGCGCTCTTGGTTGCCATCGCGGCCGCGGCCCTGGTGCTTGCGTCTCCGGCCGGGCCCTGCTTTGCCCTGCGTTGCGGGGACAACATCATTGACGTAGGCTCCACCGCAGACGAGGTCATGCAGAGCTGCGGAAAGCCGCTGGAAGTAAAAAGCGAGACGGAGCACAAGGAAGGCCAGAAGCCCGAGGACCGGCTGCATCCTGGGACGAGCGTCCACGAGCAATGGGTCTACAATTTCAACGACGGCTGGATCACCACGGTGTGGTTACTGGACGGCGTGGTGGAGAAGATCACCTTCACCAACCAGTAAAGGCGGCTCTGCCCCATGCCTTTGCGTCTTCTTCCGCGCCGCATTCAGATGGCGGAGAGGTGGGCGCGGAGGTTTTTCTTGCTCTTCTTCAGACCCAGCTTCCTGCGCAGGCTGTCGCGGTGAAACTCCACGGCCCGCTTGCTGATGTCCATGATCCGCGAGATATCCTTGCTGGTGTGGCCCATCCGTACGAGGTTGGCCACCTCGATCTCCCGCGGCGTAAGGTTGCTCCTGCCGGTTCCGATCTTCTGGGCAAAGGGAGCCACGATCTCGGTAAGGTTCGTGGAAAGAACGTTCACGCAGATCTTCTGATCCGTGTTCAGGGGGGTTTCCTTCAAGCGCTCCAGGTACGGGAGCACCAGATCCTCCACGTTGCCCACCATCCTGCGTTTTAAGTCTTCCTTCTGCTCGCGCATCTGCTCGTTCAGCTTGTGCAGGGCCTCGTTTACTTCCGTAAGCTGGCGCGCCTTGACCTCCAGGTCCTCATTCTTCTCGATCAGGCTGCGGGAAAGCTCCTCGTTGCTCTGGGACAGCTCGTCCTGGCGGTGGTGGATCTCGGTCACGTCCACCAGGCTGCCGGCAACGGCGGGCCTTCCCTGGTAATCGGTGATCCTTGCCATGATCCTCACCCACAGGGTGGCGCCGGACTTGTTGACGATGCGGAAGTCGTAACGCGTGGGCGCAGGGCGTCCGGCCAGACGGTCCAGGGCGTTTTTCGCCACCATCTCCCGGTCGTCCGGATGCACGAATTTCAGAAAGTCCGTTCCGGCAAGCTCTTCCCTGGAGTATCCCGAGTACTGCTCCGTCAGCTCGTTCACATGGACGAACTTGCCGTCTTGGTGGAGAAAGAGCCCCACCTGGCAGTTCGCGGCCAACAGCGAACAGAGCTCCAGCTGCTCGACCCGTTTCTTGCATTCCTCCAGCTCGCGGCTGAGCTGGGCGACGGCCCGGTTCCCCATGCTGTCCATCTTTTCTTCCTCGGCTTGCCGTTGACGGCGGCGCTCATGACGAGGGCCGCTTTATCAGTGCTGCGGCACATGCCCGATACGGGCGGAAAATGCCGCGGCCATCTCCCTTTCCCTCGGCTGCGCTGCCGCCTCGGGTCACAGGGAACCCCTGCCTCGCGTCCATAAAAAAAGCCCCCCTCGGGCCTTTTCCCCACCTGCTAAGGCATCTACACATAAAATAGCAGTAAAAGCCACCGGGTTCAAGTGATATTATCGGTGCACACCGCAAACGGGTAGCGTCTTCTTGCCAGCCGGGCTGCAACCGGAATGCCTGCAAAAAGAAAAGCCCCGCAAATGCGGGGCTTTTCCTGGAAACGATCCTTATTGGGACAGTATCGCTTGTATCATTTCATCAATAGTGCATGTCGTCTTTCTGCACAGGGTGGAAAAATATCTTGTATGCCCATGCCTGATAAGCGATCACCAGCGGGACAAAGACGGCGGCGACCCCCAGCATGATCAGCAGGGTGAGCGGACTGGAAGAGCCGTTTGTCACGTTCAGGGAAAAGTCCGGAGAGAGCGAGGAGGCGATGAGGTTCGGATACATGCCGATGACGCCGAAGAAGGTGCAGAGGACGATGGTCAACCCGCTGAAGGCCCATGCCATTCCCGGGCTCTCCTTTTTCAGGTACACCCGGACCATCAGGAGCGCGGCCACAGCCGCAAGCGGCACCAGGAGCAGCACCGGATGAGCGAAGTAGCGCGCGAAGAGATCGGTGGAGAAGTAGCTTAGAAGCAGAAAGCAGGCAGCCGCGAAAAGAGCCACGGGCCACAGGAGCTTTCCGGTCTTGAAGGCGCGGTCCCGAAGCTCCCCTTCGCTTCGCAGGGACAGCCAGAAGCTGCCGTGCAGGAGGAAAAGGACCACGAACAAAAGCCCGCCCAAAAGACCGTATGGGGTGAGAAGGGTCAGGATGGTCCCGTGGAAGATTCCGCCGCCGTCAATGGGCACGGAGGCGAAGAGGTTGGCGAAGGCCACCCCCAAGAGGAGCGCGGGCAGCAGGCTTCCCACGAACAAGCATGCGTCCCATGTCCGTTTCCATCCCGGGCTGTCCTTTTTGCCGCGGAACTCGAAGGCCACGCCCCGGATGATCAGGCCGAAAAGGATCAGCATGAGGGGAAGGTAGAGCGCGGAAAACATGACGGCGTATACCGTGGGAAAGGCCGCGAAGGTCACACCTCCTGCCGTCAGGAGCCAGACCTCGTTGCCGTCCCACAGGGGGCCCACCGCATTGGCGATCACCGCCTTGTCCTCTTCGCTTTTGCCCAGAAACGGGAGCAGCATGCCGGCGCCAAGGTCGAAACCGCCGGTTGCAAAGTATACGGCCCACAGAAGTCCCCACAGGAAAAACCAAACGCTTGCCAGGTCCATGGAGTATCCCCTTTATTTTGATGTGTTGCGTTTCAGTGCGTTGGAAACGGCCGACATGCGCCCCTTACTCCTGCGGCCCCTGCTTGGCAGTGGTGGCCATGAGGGAGAAGCCTACGGCACCCAGCAGCCCGTAAAGGATCAGGAAGCCCACCGTCGTGATTCCCACGTGGACGGCGGGGACGGGAGAGACCGCATCGGAGGTTTTCATGAGCCCGTAGACAATCCAGGGCTGGCGTCCCATCTCGGCCATGATCCAACCCAGGGCGCAGGCGACATAGGGTAGCGGGATGCTGTAGAGGAAGGACTTGAGCAAGAGAGGCGATTCCGTGAGCTTGTTGCGGCGCAACACGGCCCAGAGGGTGATCAGGATGAACCACACCCCGAGAAAAACCATGAGCTTGAAGGTCAGGTTCACCACCCACACCGGGGGCTGCTCCTCGCGGGGAAAGTCGCGAAGGCCCCGGACGGTGGCGTTCACGTCGTGAAAGGCCATGAGCGACAGCAAGCCGGGCAGGCGGATGAACTCCAGGGCGTTCTTCTGGTTGTCCTGGTCGGGCCAGGTGAAGAGGTATATGGGCGCCCGGGCCTCGGTCTCCCAGTGGGCGTCCATGGCCGCCAGCTTGGCCGGCTGCTTTTCCGCCAGGTCCGCGGCCTGGAAATGCCCTTCAGCGAAAACGAACAGCGAAGCGACCAGTCCCATGACCAGCCCCATCTTGAAAGACCGGGTGAAGAACGAAACCTTGTTCTTCCGGAGCAGGTGCCAGGCGGATATGCCCATCACGAAAAATGCGGAAACGACCCAGCCGGAGGGGATCGTGTGGAGAATCTCCAAGATGGCGAACTTCTGGGTGACGACCGCCAAAAAGTCCGCCAGCTCGGCGCGGCCGTTCCGGATCACATAGCCCACCGGATGCTGCATGAAGGCGTTGGCGATGAGAATCCAGACGGCGGAGAGGGAGGACGCCCCGGCCACCAGCCAGATGCACACCATGTGGGCTTTGGGGGAGAGCTTCTTCCAGCCGAAGGCCCACACGCCGATGAGGGTGGATTCCAGGAAGAACGCCGCCGTCGCCTCGATGGCCAACAGCGAGCCGAACACGTCGCCTACAAAGTGGGAGTAGCGGGACCAGTTGGTGCCGAACTGAAACTCCAGCGTGATGCCGGTCACGACCCCCACCACGAAGTTGATGAGGAAGATCTTTCCCCAGAACTTGGCCATGGCCAGGTACTCGGGGTCCCGGGTACGGACGTACTGGGTCTCCATGACGGCCACCAGAATCGAAAGACCCAGGGTGAGGGGTACGAAAAGGAAGTGAAACAGCGTCGCCACGGCGAACTGCATTCGGGACAAAAGCAATGCGTTCATGGATTTACGCCCTTCCGCTAGAGGTTGACGGGAAAACGATGGTTTGGCGGTGTCGGCCAAAGCGCGGGCCGGCGGCTTACTGGAATTGGTTTCAAAATTGGTGGATCAGGCCCCAGGGCAAGGCGCGGCACCGCGAAAAAATGGAGCCTGCGGGGAAGGGGTCGCGTATGCGGAGCGAGCCCCAACGCCGCCCTGGAACCTCAGACGCAATTTTAAAACCGCTTCCAAGCACGGTTTGCCGCAACGCCCGCTGCGCATCCATAGGAAGGCGCCTGCGGCTCTGCCGTCGGTCCGGGGTTTTGTATTAAACCGTATTCAACCTCCGGAACACCGAGTTGCGCCAGGGCGCAGCTCCGCTCCCGAAGGCTTGTTGACAATTATTCTCAAAAAATAGGTATGATGATAAAAGTTGTCAATATCGCCCGGCCCGGACGCCAGGAGCCGCGTTGCACGGCGCGGCAAGGTCCCCGCCTTTCGTTCCCGGAAGACGGGGACCTTTTGTAAAGCCCTTGTCAAAACCTTCCCGCCACGCTGCGGGGCCCGTTCCAACCCGATCCCGCACCGGGCGCCTTGTCTGATGCGATGAGCGGCAAGGCGCGCTATCGGCCGGGAACGGGAGCGACCTCTATTCGTAGTGACCGTCCCCGGCCGCGATGCGCAACGCAAATGATCGCGTGTTTCGGTCGGCTGTTAGGCAGCGTCGAGCTTCTGCCTGTCCTCCATGCTCATGAGCACCCGCTCGCGGGCCTTGTCAATGCCCAGGGCCTTCCGCTTCTTGTCAATGTGGGCGATGAGCATCTTGGCCATCTCGTAGGGGTCAACGGCAAAGCCCCATTTCCCCATGCCCTGCTTCTCCAGGCCCTCGAACAGAAGATCGTGGAACTTGGTGCCGGAGACGATGGGGAAGGTCACGCCGAAGACCGTGTAGACGCCCGAGGTGACGAAGTACTGGCCGATGGCGATGGCCTTCTCGCTCATCCACTCCGGGGCCGCGCCGGCCACGGGGAGGTCGGCCAGGCTGGTGCCCAGACCGCCGGTCTTCACCATCTCGGAGGCCGCGATGAGGATGCGGCTGTTGTCCACGCAGGAGCCCAGGCCCAGAACGGGTGGCATGCCCACGGTGTCGCAGACCTCGGCCAGCCCCGGGCCCGCCAGGTGGGCGGCCTCGGGAGTCAGAAGGCCGGCCTTGGCCAGCGCGATCTGGGAGCAGCCGGTCTGGAGCACCAGAACGTCGTTCTTGATGAGCTCCTTCACCAGCTCCACGTGCACCCAGTCCTGCTTGACGCGGGGATTGGTGCATCCCACCACTCCCACCACGCCGCGGATTCGGCCGTTGATGATGTTGTCGTTGAGCGGGGTATAGGAGCCGCGGAAGCTGCCGCCCAGCATGTAGTTCACGTACTCGTAGGAAAACCCGTGGACGCCGGAGTTCTTGATCTTGGGGATCTCCACCTTGACGCCGCGGTTCTTGTAGCGGGTGATGGCCCGGATCACGATCTCGTCGGTGCAGGCCCTGGGATCGAGGTCCTCGAAGGCGATGTGAGTGGCGCCCTCGATGCGGCAGCGGCGGTTGGTGGTGAAGAGCTTGGTGTGGTAGCACTCGGCCACTTTCACGAGCCCCTGCTTGATGCACTGGACGTCCACCACCATCGCATCCACGGCGCCGGTGACCAGCACCGCCTCGGTGCTCATGAAGTTGCCCGCATGGGGCACGCCGTGACGGGAAAGCATCTCGGCGCCGGAGCAGCACATGCCCACCAGGTTGATGCCCTTGGCACCGGCGGCCTTGGCCGCTTCCAGCAGGGTGGGATCGTTCACGGAAGCGAGCACCGACTCGAAGAGGTTGGGCTCGTGCCCGTGGACGATGATGTTGACCTCGTCCTCCTTGAGCACGCCCATGTTCACGTCCGCCAGAACGGGTGCGGGTGTTCCGTACAGGATGTCGGAGATCTCCGTGGCCACCATGGACCCGCCCCAGCCGTCGGCCAGTGCCGTGCGGGAGGACTGGCGGGTGAGGTTCTCGTAATCCTGGTCCATGCCGATATGGGTGCGGCTCATGAGCTCCATGATCTCGCGCATGGCGCCCCGCGGCACGAGCCCGTACTTGCGCCAGACCTCCAGGGTCTTCTCGGGCACACGCTTGGCGAAGGGGATTTCGCCTTCCACCTGGGTGTAGGTCCGCTCCAGCTCGGTGTAGAGATCATTGGCGATGTCGGTCAAGCTGCGTCCCTCGGTCTCAACGCCGACGGACTTGGCGACCTCTTCCAGCTTGAGGGGGTCCTTGATGGAAAAATCCTTGACCTTGCCGTTCACCACGTCCCGGAAAAGCTCCAGCATGGTCATGCCATGGTCGGTGTGGCAGGCCGAGCCGCAGGCCACCATGCGGCCGAAGTTCCGAGCCTGGATGGTGTCAATGGTGGCGCCGCATACGCCCACTTTTCCATAGGGATCCTTGGCGTTGAGGCGGCAGGGACCCATCGCGCAGTGCTTGCAGCAGGCGGACTCCGCGCCGATGGGGCATGCTTTCATGTTCACAGCGCGGTCGAAGGCGATCTCCACTCCGTCGCGACGGGCCTTTTCCAGCATCTGCCGGGTGGCTTCGCAGGTGGTAAGATCGGCTGCGTCCTTTATTTTACTTTCCTCCGCCTTTTTCACCTTCTCCATGGGGTTCCTCCCTTCCTGGAAGATTTGTCGAGACCCTGCCCCGGCGGGGGAGCAAAAGGGGTGTTTCCTTTGCTACTAAGAATCATTATCAATTTAATCTTCCGACTCCCCGGTGTCAACAGGCCGGGGCAAGTTTTCCGGTGAAAGGTTAGAAAGCGGATCGCCTGCCGGGAATCGCCGCCGGTTGGTCGAGTTGCCAAAAGACTCCCGGACGAAACGAACCGGCAGCCAGGATGAGCTTTGGGGAAATGATCCTTCCCCTTGTCGGGATTTTATACACGCCGGCAAAGGTGAGGTTGACGGAGCCCGTTTCCGGGATCCTGGGTTTCGGAGCCGATGCAAGGAAAACACTCTTTCCCTGGCGGTCCGAACGCCCTGATAACGGCATGATTCTTGCTCTATACTTTTGTATGCTCCTTCAACCCGGGAGCAACTCCCGGGTCCTTTCGCGTGGACGATACCTAGAAGTTTTCCGAGTATCGGTCCTTGGTTCCGGATCGTATCCTTATATTAGTAAAAATATTGCCACGGTTTGGCCGAAGGCAAGCCACGGAGACGGCCCATGGCGAAAAAAACGATCCTCCTAGCCGACGAAGACAAAGAGCTCCTAAAGCGCCTGCGGGCCCTTTTGTCCAAAGAGTTCAAAGTGCTGGGAGCGGCGACCGACGGGAAGACCCTGGTGTCCATGGCCCGCGACCTGAAACCGCAGGCCGTGGTGGCAGACGTCCGCCTTCCGCTGGTGAACGGCATTCAAGCCATACGCAGGATACGCAAGCAAAATCCGGACGTCTGCGTGGTGTTTCTCACCGACAGGGAGGAAGCCCGCTACGCAGTGCGCGCCGCCCAAGCCGGCGCATCGGGCTACGTCATGAAGGACTCCGCCGCGGACCAGCTCGCCCGCGCGGTGCACGACGCGCTCTGCGGCCGCATGTTCGTCTCCCCCTGCCTGGAGTTCCGCATCAAGAACGCGCCCGGGAAGCCTGCTCTTCAGGGGTGAATCGCAGAACCGGGCGCTCTGCCCCGGGCCCGCCGCCTGCGCTGCACAGCGCTTAAAACGACGATCATCAGCGCAATAATCAACAGCAGCAGCAAGGGGTAGTCCTTGTCCGGAGACTCCTTCCCCTTTCCCGGCACGTCACAGTAAAGCAGCCCCCGCACCTTGTGGACATTGGCGAGGTGCCTCTTCACATTCTCCGGCGGTACATGGTCCATCAGAGTGATAAGGGTGTAGGTTACGCGGAAGAGCCTTCCCCCGGCATCGACCCGGCGCGTGAATACAAAGGCCGGGTCCCGCACCGTCTCCTCCTCGTCCTTCCCGGCGGCATCCCAGCCCAGCTTGACGGTGATGCTCTGCTTCACGTGCAGAGGATACACTACCGAGAGCGGCATGGCGCGGACCCGCGTCCTGGGATAGGACAGAACGGCGTCCACCTCGTCCCCGTATACCGTGGCCTCCGGCTCGCTCGTTCCCTCGGATTCCGAAAAGAACTCCCCTACCCGGAACCTCTCTGTGGCCGTAATGCGATTTCTTTCCTGGTCGTCGGAGATGATCTGCTGTCCGGCCTTTTCTATGAAGGGGTAATCGCTGGCGTAGTAGTTGAGGAGCCGGTTCTCCAGCTCGGATCGGCTTTCGGAGAGCAAGCGGTCCCGGAAGTCATCCGCCTCCTGCCCGCTGTAGACCGTGGTTGTGGTGAGCGTCACAGGTTCTCCCTCGGGCCCCGAGCAATCGAAGAAAAGCCCCGTCTCCCGGGCGGTGGCCCGGAGTCCGGAGTTCTGTATCTCGGTCAAGCCCTTGGTGCCCTTGTCCACCACCAGCGCCAGGCCGTAGTCGGCCTGGGCCAGGTGGCCGAAGTCCCCCCGGGCCGCGGTGATGGTAGGATCGCACCAGAAATCCTTGCCCCCCGCCTTGGCCAGCACGATGACATGGTCGAAGGCGAAGGGGCTGGGATGCCATAGCTCCACCCGTTTTCCCTCGTCCACGTTCACCAGCGCGGGCCAGGCCTCGATGCCCAGGCGGTGGAGCATGGTGGTGAGTAGATAGGCCTTGTCCTTGCAGTCGCCGAAACGCCGGGCATAGGTCTCGGAGGGGTCGGTGGGCTTGTGGGAGTGGGGGCCGTACTCCAGCCCCAGATAGCGTACATGGTCGCGCACCGTCGCCAGGGCCTCCATGATGCGGCCTTTGGGGCTGGGATTTGCCGCCGCAATGCCGTCAATGACTCCGGCAAGCTCGTCCGAGATTTTCTCGGGCTCGGGATACAGCGGGACGCACAGCGCCGCCGCGTCCGCCCAGGAGCCCGTCTCGGAAATCTGCACCCAGGGGTAAGGATCGTACCAGTCGGGCAGGTCGTCCTCCGCAAGCACCGACGGAATGCCCGCGAGGTCGAGCACATACTCGGTCTGGCCGTCCTTCTCCCTTTCGACCGGCTTTCTGTCGGTGCCGTGGCCGGTGAAATAAAGCTTCCGGTCCCGGGGGCAGAGCAGGCGGAAGTAGGCCCGCTCCACGGGCATGGACCAGCCCAGGGGGATGGACGAGTCGTAGAGCTTGCCGAAGACCTGGTTCACGGTCGCGATGGTGTAGGAGTACTCGATGATATCCCCCACCCGCACGTCCTCGATGACATACTGGGCGGTGACGATACCGTCCAGCAGGCGGTCCTCCAGGCCCTCCTCCCGCCGGAACACCGAGATCTTCGACGGGTCCAGCCGGGAGCTGCGAAGCCCGTCCCGGATGAGATCAATCTTGTGGAAGATGAGGGTCTGGCCGGATGGATCGAAATCAACGGAGATCTCGCCGCCGGACTCCAGCCCTTTCTCGTTGGCCAGGTACAGGGCGTAGTGGTAGAAGCTCCCGCTGCCTTTTTCGCCGACCTTCTCCTGGATGTCGGAGAGGAGGTAGGACACTCCGTTGGCCAGTGTTATCGGATCCGGGACCTTCAGGGCGGGCACGGTGACGGGTGTGACGAACCGGGGCTCGGGGCCGGCCATGAGGCTGGCCGGGGCCGGCCCGGCCGGAGACGCGGACGCGGACGGAAGCAAAAGAAGCAGCGCCAAGGCCGCCGCCGCACAAAAGGAGAGTCGCTCGCGCATCCTCATGGCCGGGGGATGGACTTGAGGCGGCGGCGCAGGCTTCCCGCGTCCAGCCCGATGGCGCGGGCGGTTTCCACCACGTCGTTTTCGTGGCGGGAAAGGGCCCGGGAAATGAACAGGTTCTCAAAAGCGCGGGTTGCCTGGCCCAGGTCACGGATCTCGAAAAGCTCCTCCATGGTGGCCGCTCCGGGCCGCGCCTTGCGCATGGTGATGGGAAGATGCCGTGGCTCGATAACGGGGCCGTCCACGGTGATGACCAGACGCTCCGCCAGGTTCTTGAGCTCGCGGACGTTGCCGGGCCAGGAGTAGGATGAAAGGGAGGCCAGCGTCTCGGGCGAAAGGGTCTTGGGCGGGGCCCCGTTCTCCGCGGCGAACTCGGCAAGAAAGGCGGACAGCAGGATGGGGATGTCCTCCTTGCGCTCGCGCAGCGGGGGGACGTGGATGGGAATGACGTTGACACGGAAGTAGAGGTCTTCCCGGAAGTTCCCCTTGGCGATCTCCTCCTCCAGGTTCTTGCTGGTGGCGGCGATGACGCGCACGTCGGTGGAGCGCGGTCTACCGCCGCCCAGGCGGGAGAAGGACCCGTCGGTGAGCACCCGGAGGAGCTTGCCCTGGGTCTTCATGTCCATCTCGCCGATGTCATCGAAAAAGAGAGTGCCCTGGTTGGCCATCTCCAGGCGCCCCATCTTCTTGCGCTCCGCGCCCGGGAAGGCGCCCCGCTCGTAGCCGAAAAGCTCCCGCTCGATGGAGTCCTTGCTGGTGGCCGCGCAGTTCACCGTGAGCATGGCGTGCTCGGAGCGGTTGGAGAGGTTGTGCACGGTGCGCGCGGCCAGCTCCTTTCCCGTGCCGTTCTCGCCGGTGATGAGGACCCATGCATCGGTGGGCGCGGCGATCTCGATCTGGCGGAGCATCTCCCGCACCGGCTCGCTCATTCCGCTGATGGAATGCTTCTCCAGCGTTTTCTTGCGCAGGTAGCGATACTCCTCCTCCAGGCGGCGGAAGTTGAGCGCATTGTTGATGGTGACCACCACCTTTTCCACGGAGAGCGGCTTTTCGATGAAGTCGTAGGCCCCCAGCTTGATGGCGGAGACCGCGGTCTCCACGGTGGCATGGCCGGTGATGATAACCACGGGAAGCGCGGGAAAATCCCTGCGGATCTCTTTGAGCGTCTCGATGCCGTCCATGCCGGGCATCCAGATGTCCAGGAGCACCAGGTCCGGCGACTCCTGGGCGATGCTCTTCATGGCGTCGTAGCCGTTTTGGGCGAAAACCACCTGATAGCCTTCGTCCTCCAGCACGCCGCCCAGGGTCTGGAGTATGGGTTTTTCATCATCCACCACAAGGATGCTGGGAAACATGGGGAGCCTTTCCTCTTGGGAAGAATAAAGGAAACTTATGCCACAAGCAGGCGCAACGCGCAAGAACGGGCGGCGGGAGGCGCGGAGCAGAAGGGATTCTTCGGCAGGAAGGGAAAAACGTCGGTCGGCTATGGCCTGAGCGGAGTGATTGTTATCGCTCCGTTTTCGGAAACGGAAAGCAAAACCTTGTCTTCGCCATCGCCCGTGAAGCCTTTGAAAAACATGACATAAACCGTCCTCCCGCCGGTTTCCGCATAGCCGGCCTCGTAGCATGTCTCGATCCCGTTCTGATATTTGGCCGGAATCTGATTCAGGACGCTTTCCGGAACCTGAAACACCTTGCCGAAAGCGGTGATCGTAATCTCCCTGTACCGGCCCTCGCCGTCCTTAACTCCCTGTACGCTCACCTTGCCGGAGTCGCCGATCCCTTCGGACTCGACGGCGAACCTGGAAAACGAAAGGACGCCCATCTTCGATGCGTAGGCATTCTGGGCGATCAAGCACAACGCAGCAATGAAAAGGATCCGTTTCATTCCCCCTCGCTTTCTTCCGCCGATTCCCTGCTGCGTTTTCAGACATTAGCCCGTTGCAGATCGGAGCCACTCCTGTTTATAGCAGAAGAATATACCCCTCATCCCCTCCCCTTCAAAGTGCCTTTTCAAGATCGTATTTCGGTAAAATAGCCGGCAGCAGGAGGATGAGGCGCCAAGCCCCCTGCATCCGGAAGTTTTGCGGAAAAGGGGGTGGGGGTCCGGGGGAGTGGGGGAAAAGCCGCTTTTTCAAAAGCGGTTTGCCCCCCTCCCCCGTAAAATCTTTTCTTCTTTTTCTTTTCCCGCCGTTAATAATAGCAAGCGCCGCAGCTATCGTTCTTGCCGAAGATGTCGGGCTGGGCGGACAAAAGGGCCGCGAGTTCGGCAATGAGGGTTTCCGCGGTTACTTCGTGGCGGCTCAAATACAGCAGCATGTCGTAGACGGCCAGGTTTGCGATGGAGAGCTTGGCGGGCAAGGTTTTTTCAAAGCCGTTCAAGAAGAAGTAGTGGCCCGAGAAGAACGGCGGGGTCATGGAGTGGCGGTTGAGGATGCCCATGAGGCCGCGCACGTCCTGAGGAGACATGCGGGCCAGACATTCCATGAGAAGCTCCGAGCCGGTGAGGATGGGCGCGAGCGCGGCGAGCTTTTTCAGCTTGCGGAAAAACAGCCACTCGCGGAAGCGGAGCCGCAGGAACCCCAGGTCCAGGAAGATGTTCACAGGCAGCGTGAGCCAGTAGAGGAGCTTCTTCCACCAGAAGGCTTCCACGCTCTTGTGCCGGAAGCAGGCGTCGAAGCCGCCGGTGGCCAGCGACCCGGCGTAGTCCATGAGCCAGGCGTTGGCCTCGATGAGGACCGTGAAGAAGACGAAGAGATAGGGAACGTTGAACCAGGGGCGCGCGGGCTTGGGGCGGCCCAGGAGCCGGTAGGGAGCCGGGGCCTGAAGAGCGGAAAGCTCACGGTACATGGAGCTTTTCTCCGGCTTGACCCGCATGAGCGTGGCCCCCGCGTGGTCCACGGCCATGATATCGCGGCCCGCAATCATGGTGTAGGGCTTGCGGCAGATGGCCTTCATCTTGACGCCCACTACGCCGTCGGCCCCGGTGTAGCCGTCCACGACGGAGAAGTGGACGGGAAAAAGCCGGATGGCCCGCGCGGTCCAGCTTCCCACGCGTTTCTTGCAGTGGTAGTGGCGCACCTTGTCCTGGCGGGGCAGGCATCCGTAAACGTTTTTGATGGCCAGGGTGTAGGTGGAGTAGAAATGCGTCTTGAACTTGGGAAAGCTGATCCGGAAGTCGGCTTCGGCCCAGGCCTTGCCCACCTCGATGCGTTCGCCGTCCGGGGCGTCCGCGAAAACCGAGGGCTCTAGTGTCATGTCAATGAGGGGCACTTCCGCGTCCACGCCCCCTCCCCGGACGCGGATTGCGTGACGGGACTTTCCGGCCAGGGCTTCCGGGTCGGTCTCGGGGAAGTATCCGCAGCGTGCGGCCACCTGGACCACTCCGCGGTTGGTGAACCAGTTGCCGTAGAGGTTCTGGGACTCCACCACGCGGAGGTTGGCAAAGCCGCGTTTCAGAAGGAGCCGCAGGAGGTGGATGACCAGGAAGGGGTCGGTGTAGACGCCTACGTCGTTGCGGCGCAAGGCCATGGAAAGGTTGGGCTTGACAGCCACGATGAACTCGTTCTTGGGCTTGCCGCTTTTGGCCCATGCTTCTTCCAGGGTCTCGAAGAACTTCGAGTTGGCAAGGACCTCTTCCAGGAGGGAGAACTTGTCCCGGGAAGGGTCGGTGACGGCGGCGACGATGTTTTCGGGTTCCATGCGTTCCTTCTCGATGAAGCAGGCAGGTCGAGTTTCGCTCTTGCAAGACGGCGTTTCGGGCGGGAGTGCCCACTCCCGCATGGGCCGATGGTTATAACCGAGAGCGATGATTTTGCAAGCAAAGCGTGGCGAAGCGGCGGGGCCGGAGCAAAAGTCCCGGCCCCGCTCGTCATACGCTATCCGGCGGCCTCGCCGGCTTGTCGGGTCAGCATGTAAAGGCACAGGACCACAGAGACCGGCTCGGAGGTGAGGGTGAAAAAGCCCAGAAGGTTGATGTTGGCCGCATAGGTGCCGGGAATGAGGATGAGGAGCCGGCTTGCGGGAAACAAAAACCCCAGGAAGATGAGTGAGCCGCCCACGATGGGGCCCGCCGCGGCGAAGAAGAGCGCGGGCTTCACGCCCTTGAGGATCCCCACGGCGCTTGCCAGGTAGCCCGGCACCGCCACCCCGTAAATGAGGTAGAACCACCAGGGGTTCTCCGCCCCGGCCAGGAGGTCATGCAAAAGGACGATGGCGTGCATGCACCCGCCCAGAGCGATGCAGGCGGCGGCCACATGGGGCAAAGGAAAGAACGGGTCCTTTCGGGCTTCGGGCTTCATGTGCTGCCTCCCTTGCGCGGCATGCTCCTATCGTTTGCTTCCGCCCTACTTGGGCTCTTTGACGAACAGCAGGCTGTAGGCCTTGTAGCCGGGGCGCCCCGGGGCGAACAGGAGGAAGCGATAGGCGATGAGCGACACCGGGATGCCGATCAGGATGCCGATACCCACGTTCCCGATGATCCTGCCCGCGATGGCGCAGACAACGGCCGCACCGGCCGCCAGGGCGATGTTCAGTCCGAAGCATACGGCGGTGATGATGATGGCCAGCTTGAGGGGAGAGGGAACCTCGTCCGCGGTGATGTCCGGATCGTGATAGAGGCCCGTGCGGATCCAGGCGATCATGGGCAGGTACAGGGCCGGGACAATGGCCACGCCCATCCCCAAGAGCGTCAGCGCCACGTTGCTCTTCAGGAAGCCGAGGCCCATGTGCATGCCGGGCTTCCAGAGGATGCCGCCGTTTACGGTGGCGTCATACAAAAAGCGCTGCCAGCCTGTGCCGTCCCATCCGTACAAAAGGATGAAGACCATGAAGAAGTAGCCCAGGAAGATCTGCATGGAGGCGGCGAAGAAGCGCTTCTGGCGGATGAAGTGGTAGCTTATCCAGAAGCCCAGCACGCCTTGGGTTATGTTGGTGACCGCAAAGGCGGTCACCAGCCATGCAGGCAAATCGTCCCTGCATGTGGCCACCTGCATGGTCTCCCAGTGGGGGAACTGCCACAGGAGATAGACGCCCGACGGGGCGAACAAACAGGCCAGAAAAAGCACGGTGGAGGAGAAGAACTTGTTGGCGAAGGGCTTGTCCTCCTTGCTGAGCTGCCGGCAGGCGGCTGTTGCGAAGCTGGCGCCCAGAGCGTAGGACCAGAAAACATCTACTTGTACCATGACGAACCTCCCTTGTATTTTGTTTTACGGATGGGAAAAAATCGTTGTCGGGTTCGGGCCGCCCTGGGTGAAAAGGCCCCCACGGGCGGAGAGTCGTTATGTAAGGCCATTTAAAAATTACGAAAGAAAGGCTTTTTGCGGGGCAGCAGAAAACCCCTTTTGAAAGGAAAGGCTTTTCCCCCCGCACCCCCTCCTCTCTTTCCGCAAAGCTTTTTGATGCTCATCCAGTACGGATACCATAGATATATATAATTGCAATTATTAATAAAATTAATCAAATGCGGCCAGAAAACCATCTTGCGGCAAGTTCAAGCCATTTTCGTGGAGAAACCCGAACGGCAAGGCCTCCCGCCTTTCCTTCCGGATCATGAGGTCCCCATGCCGTCCAGCATGAGGAGCGCGATGGACCGGATCCAGCGCTCGCTCATCTGACCGGGGTCCTTTGCCGCCAGGATGTCCTTGCCGCCCCCGAACATGAGGGTGTTGATGGCCTTTGCGAGCACGGCCGTATCCAGGCCGGGCTTCAAAAAGCCCTTGGCGATGCCGTTCTTTAAATACAGCTCGATTCCGGCCTCGTTCAGGGCCATGAGGTTGTTCATCTTCTCGTTGAGATCGGGGCTCACCCCCAGGGCCTCGTAGAAGATGATCTGGGCCATGCGGGTGTCCTCGATGAAGGCGGTGTACATGCGCCGGCCGATGCGGAGGATCTGGTTCCGATACTCCTCCAGGGTGTTGGTGGCGTCGGGCTCCTCCTCCTCCACCACCTTCACGAGCTCGCCGATGATGAGGTCCAGGACCGAGGAGAAGATGTCCAGCTTGTTCTTGAAGTAGCGGTAAAAAGTGCCGTGGCCGATGCCGAGGCGTTCGGCGATGTCGCTGATCTTGGTTGCGTGGTATCCATTCTCGGCGAACGCGTCCATGGAAGCGGAAAGGATTTCGGATTTTCTCTTTTCCACCCGCTCGTGGTTCATGTTCGGGCTCCGGATTGGGAAGGATGGAAAAAACGGAATGATGCGTCATTCTATATACCCCCGCCTTCGGCTTGGCAAGCACTTTTTTACGATTGCAAAATTTTTGTGGGTTTGTGCCCGGAGCCGGGAACGTGTAAAATAAACCCATGGCCAGCATCATCCCATTCCTGCCGCGGCAGCGCCTGCTCGCGCGGGCCGCCCGCGCGGCCGAATCCGAAAGCGCCGACGACAAGTCGGTGTCCCTCTGCCTGCGCGCCCTGCCTGCAGCGCCCCCGTCGCTCAAGCAACGGATCATCCTGTTTCTCTCCCGCCTGGCGCCCGACCGGGCGGGCGAACCCCTGCTGGCAATCCTCTCCGACGAGGATGAGCCCTTCGGCATCCGCCTATGCGCTGCGGTTCAGCTCCGGAGCCTCCTTTGCCGGGGCGCATCGGGAAAGGACGAGATCGTCTCCCGCCTCATCTCCAGGCTTTCCTACGGCGACCCCGAGGTCCGGAAGCTCTGCCTCTGTGCACTGGGCTTCCCCGGCAACCGGGAGGCCTTCGCCGTCATGAAGAGCACCCTCTTTGATCCCGACCCGCAGGTGCGCCTGGCGGCCGTCGCAGCGATTTCCAGCCTGGGGATGGCCGATGCCTTCACCCCGCTTTGCGAGCTTTTGAAAAGGGGGGACTGCGCCGAGAAGAAGACCGTTCTCTTCAACCTGTGGCGCACCGGCCACGACCGGGCCGAAACCTCCGCCGTCTACGCCCGCTACGTGTTCCACGAAAACCCGGAGATTCGCCTGGCCTGCCTGGCCTTTCTCCCGGACCGGCAGGATTTGCTGACCCAGCTCTTCCGGGACCCGGACCCCCGCGTCCGCTGCCGGGCCGTGGAAAGGCTCGCTTCCTTGGGGGCCGCAGCCCTGGCCCCCACCGCGGAGGCCCTGCGCAGGCTGTTGGATGACCCGGATATGCAGGTGAAGAAGTCGGCGCTGGCCGCACTGAAAATTTCCGAACAGCCGTAACCGGGGATGCCGCCGTCCTCAGCAGCCGGCTTGAGAAAAGAAAAGGGAAAGGCGGTTGCGGGGGATGGGGCAAACGCTTCCTTGAAAAGAGCTCTTTCCCTCTTCCGCCCCCCTTTTTTCGCAAGACTTCATGTCGCCCGGGTTCTGCGCCGGCCGCCCATTGCAGCTTGCGCGCAGCGAACGGGAAGCGCTATTCTTTCTATGATCGGGAACGAGGAGGAAATGCATTTCTAGAAGCTGCTTCATAACCCCGGATCACGCTTCAGGGCAAGGCGCGGGCCGACGAAAAAGCGGAGCATACTGCTTTGTATGTGAGCATTTTGAAGAGGCGAAGGAACGCCGCCCTGGGGCGTCAGATGGGGTTATGAAACAGCTTCCAACACGCCGCCAGGAAAGGGACGCAAATGAGCACGGAAGAAAAAAAGGTCCTGTGCAGTTACTGCCCCAAGAAGAAATGCTTCTTCGGCGTGATCGAGGAAAGCTACGACTGGTGCCCCAGCCGGCTCCGTCCCGAAGTGATGGTTGAGGCTTCCCAAAAGCTTGCCGAGCCCGAGAACCGCGAGATGGCTCGGGATGTGGCGCGCACCTGGAAGGACTACGGCAAACTAACCCGCGTGGAGGAGACCGTGCTCTACGCACGCCTGCGCGGCTACAAGAAGCTGGGCCTGGCCTTCTGCGTGGGGCTTTCGGGCGAGGCCGAGCTTTTCACCAACCTGCTCATAAACGAAGGCTTCGAAGTGGCAGCGGCCTGCTGCATGTGCGGGGCGCTTTCCTCCGATGACGTGGAGCTGCCCGAAAAGGACAAGATCGCTCCCGGCGTGCGCCAGCCTATGTGCAACCCCATCGCCCAGGCCGCCCTGCTCGACAACGAGGGCTGCCAGCTCAACATCATCCTGGGTCTTTGCGTGGGGGACGACACGCTCTTCATCAAGCACACGAAGGCGCCCGTCACCATCCTGGCCGTCAAGGACCGCGTTCTTGCCCACAACCCCCTGGGCGCGCTCTACACTGCCAAGAACATCTACCAGCGCCTGAACGTGAAGCGGCCCAAGCAAACCTGAAACCCGTGGCAGCAAAGCGCCTTGCCTTTCGAACTTAATAGAAGCTGTTTCATAACCTCGTCTGACGCCCCAGGGCGGCGTTCCGGACCTTCTCAAAATGCTCACATACAAAGCTGTATGCTCAGCTTTTTCGTCTTTCCCGCGCCTTGTCCTGAAACGTGATCCGGGGTTATGAAACAGCTTATAGAACTCATTTCAAAATAGTTTTTCTATGGAGAACATTTACTTTTTGAATACAATCTGCTTTCCCATAGAAAACGATTTTACAGTTATTATGGGCTGCAAGCCTCAAATAGCAGGCTTTGGGCCTGGTTCAAAAAGTTTTGAGGAAAAGGGGGAGAGGGTGCGGGGGAGGGGGAAAAAGCCAGCTTTTTCAAAAGGGGTTTTCCCCCCTCCCCCGCAAAGCGCCTTTCTTTAAGTATTTTTGAGATAGCCTCTACTCAAAATGCGAAGCAAGGAACCCTCCCCGCGGCCTTCCGCCTGGATGGGATCCCGAAAATCCTCCCCCCCTTGATCCCAAAGCACCATTCTGTAAAAAGATTGCCAAAAATGATTATGAACAAAATTAAAGCTCCAAATCCTTAAGAAATGAAAGCAAGGTAAGGATTAATGAAAAAGTGGATATTGACTTTTAAAATGATTAGGATGTTAATCATTCAGCCGTCTACTTCATATTTTGACGTAGTCGAAAAAGTTTGTAGAGAAGAATTATATAAACATCCTGATAGCTTTTATGCGATCTGGTTTTTGGGGGATCTTTATTTGCAATATAAGAAATTTAATGAAGCAGTTTTTTATCTCGAAGCACTATTGCCATTAAGTCAGAACAAAAAGTTGCTATTTCAACTCTCTAGGGCCTATTTCAATCTATGCAGATACAAAGATGTCGTTCAAGTATTGAGTAAATTCGATAAGCTTCCTGATAAGCATGCTGTAACTTATTACTTGGGCTCTAGTCTGATTGAGATTGGACAGTATGCAGAAGGATTACAATATTTGGAAAAATATTCTAATTCTCATCCAAAAGACTATATGGTTTTATGGAAATTGTAAGCGTTCAGGGGGGGGTAGAGCCCAGGATTTTGTGCCCTTCGCCGGGTAAAGTTACAATATATTGATATTAAAAGAAAATCAAAACTAGACTTTTTCTCTGTCTAGTGCTATGGGTTTCTGC
>JBFMHL010000160.1:0-3000 GCA_040753055.1 Thermodesulfobacteriota bacterium
AGTTGGTCTGGCCGAAGTTGCCGTAGATGCCCGCGCCGGAGGTGGTCATGATGATGCGGCCGTAGCCCTGGTTCTTCATGACGGCGAAGGCCGGCTTGCTGACGTTGTAGGCGCCGGTCAGGTGCACGTCCAGCACCGCCTGCCAGTTCTCGGGCTCCATCTTGAGGAAGCTCTTATCGCGGAGGATGCCCGCGTTGTTGATGAGGATGTCCACCCGGCCGTAGGCGTCCATGGCCGTCTTGACGATTCCCTCGCCGCCCGCGGCGGAGGCCACGTTGTCATAGTTGGGCACGGCTTCGCCGCCGGCCGCCTTGATCTCGTCCACCACCTTCTGGGCGGCCGTCGTGGAGCCGGTTCCCGAGCCGTCGCGCGCGCCGCCCAGGTCGTTCACCACCACCTTGGCTCCGCGGCGGGCCAGCTCCAGGGCATAGGCGCGACCCAGGCCGCCGCCCGCGCCCGTGACGATGGCCACGCGGCCGTCGAAGCGGATCTCGTCCGTTTTGGCCTCGCCGTACTCGAACAGGCCCTGGTCAATGACCGTCTCGTTGGTCTCGGGGTTGATCACCTTGAACACGGCCTTGCCCTCGGCCACCTTCCAGATGAGGGTCTTGATGGCCTTGCCGGGGTAGAGCGTGCGGGAGAAGCGAACCTTGAGCCGGCGCACCAGCTCGGGCTGCCCCGGGCAGAGGCTTCCGATGAGCGCGCGGCAGGCATAGCCGTGGGTGCACAGGCCGTGCATGATGGGCATCTCGAAGCCGGCCATCTTGGCGAACTCCGGGTCCACATGGAGCATGAACACGTCGCCGGAGAGCCGGTAGATGAGCGGCTGGTTCGTGCCGGGCTGGGCGTCCACCACGAAGTCCGGGTCGCGGTCCGGGAAATCCACCGGGTCCTTGGGCGGGGCTTCGCCGCCAAACCCGCCGTCTAAACGCGCAAAAAGTGTGATGATGTTGGTGAAGAGCTTGTTTCCCTCCGCGTCGCGGGTCACGCCCTTTCCCACCACCAGGGCGCCCTTCTTGGGTCCCAGGTCGTAGTAGTTGGTGATGGCGCCGTCGGTGGTCAGCGTGCCGGAGGTGGGGATGGGCTTGTGGAAGATCAAGTCCTGCTCGCCGTGGAGGATGCCCGCCAGGTTCACGTTGCTCTCCACGCCGATGTGGGACAGAAAGTCGAAGATCGCGGCAATGGAAAAGCTGGGAATCACCTTCAGGTTCTTTTCATAGACGTAGTCCAGCTCGTCGAAGCCGGCACCCACGCCCAAGGCATACAACACCACGTCCTTCCACGTGTAGGCCTTGGAGATGGGACCGATTTTCTTTCCGATCGCTTCCTTGTTGAGCGCCATCTGCCTCCCTCCTTGTGATGTGATTTCAACAAACGGTCTTTGGTAAACCAACCGGATCAAAATGTCGTCGCCGCAACGAAGGCGGCTTTGGGCCCGAAAAGAAAACGCGGCGGTACCGCGGCATGCCCGGCGGGCCCCCTGTCAAAGCAGCCGAAAATTATGCCGGCTCTTTCCGCGCAACGGGCCCGGAAGCGGGCCGCGGCCGGGTGAAGGCCGGAATGATAAGGAACTTCAGGGTTTCCTTCACGCCGGACAGGTACTTGTCCCGGTCCATGGTAAGCATGGCCAGAAAGAAGTTCTCCCCGGAAACGAAGTTGTGGATGGCGTTCATCACCGCCAGCATCTTGAGCTGCGCGTCCGGGGGAAGGTCCTTCTTATCTGCGGCGAGCCCCATGGAGACGGCGATGTTCCCCATGAACTCGGGCACATGGAGGTCCAGCGGAGACGCATGCCGGGTCTTGGCGAAGTAGCGGAACAGGATGAGGTTGCTGATCTCCGGCCTCTCGAAGAGGTAATCCGTCATGAGATCAATGGCGATCTCCATGCGCTTGACCAAGGGGAGACCGTGTATAATCTTTTCAACGTCTATGAGCTTCAAGCGCAGGTCTTCGTAAATGTCTAGGACCACGGCCTCGTAGAGGTCGCCCTTCTCTCCCCAATGGTAGTAAAGGGTGGAGATATCAATGCCCACCTCCTGGGCGATCATCCGGGTGGTGGTCCCGTGAAATCCATACTCCCCGAAGATGCGGCGCGCCACCTCCAGAATGCGTCCCTTCATGGAGGAGGGGTCTTTGCGGGCTTTTTCCAGTGCGGTTAACGTGGGATCTCTCCTGGGATGGGGGGGACGAGGCCACAGGCGTTCAGGCTCCGGGGCGACGTTTCCAAGGGGATTTTCCTAATGGACGCTTCCAAGAAGTTTTTCCCAAGAATCGCTTCCAAAAGGACTTTCCCATTAAATGTTTCCATCAAATGATGGAAAACTATGCAAGCAATTCCCGGGGCTGTCAAGTCTTTTTTCCCGAATGGAAAAGGAACCCGGCCTTGGTGTCCATAAAAGCCCGTGCTATGATCCCGGAAACCCGGGGCCGCCCAAGGTCCGCACCGGATGTTCCGCCCCTACCTAACCAGCAAAAACGGAGCCTTCATGGAAAAGCACCATAAATTCTCCCTCTGGTACTTTGTCCTGGCCGTCTGGGGGGTCCTCCTCCTGCAGCGGATGCTTTTCTCCGCCCTGTCGGTGAAAACCCTCCCCTACAGCGAGTTCCTCGGCCTGCTGGACCAGAACAAGGTGGCCCAGGTGGCCATCACCCAAAACCAGATCGAAGGCAAATTGAAGACCGGTCCCGAGGGCAAGCCCGAGCTCTTCCGCACCGTGCGCGTGGACGAGGACCTCTCCAAGCTCCTGGCCCAGCACAACGTCGTCTTCGCCGGCGAGATCGAGTCCACGTTCCTGAAGGACATCCTGTCCTGGATCGTGCCCGTCCTCCTCTTCGTCGGCATCTGGGCCTTTCTCATGAAACGCATGATGCCCAATCAGCAGGGATTCATGATGCTGGGCAAAAAAGCCAAGATCTACATGGAGAACGAGATTGACGTCACCTTCGCAGACGCCGCCGGGGTGGACGAGGCAAAAATGGAGCTCGTCGAGGTGGTGGAGT
>JBFMHL010000161.1:0-20836 GCA_040753055.1 Thermodesulfobacteriota bacterium
CATGTCGCTTTTCGGGCCCCTGTCCCCGTGGTCGTTGCTGGTGGTCTGCTCGGTGCCGCTTTACGTCCCGTTGTTCCGCATGGTTTCCGGCCCCTGCCCGGACGACGCGGACGCCCGCACCGCGAAGCTGGACACCGTCTTCGGGCTGCTTCTCATCATCACCGTGCTCCTGCAGAGGCTTTCGTGACGAAAACATCGGAAAGCAGCAGCGCCCTGCCTCTGGCAGGCTCCGTGGCCCTTGCCTTCGTGCTCTGGTATGTCTCCTTCCTTCCGGACTTCGGCAACTTCTGGATCAAGATCAGCGCGTCCGCCATGCTCCTGGGCGTTTTCGCCCTCCGGAACGGCGCAGGGCCCTCCGCCTGGGGAGGCTTCCGCGGCCGGGACTTCCTGTGGGGTTTGATCCTGGCCGCGGCCCTCTACGGTATTTTCTCCCTGGGCTTCCTCATCACCACGAAGCTCTTCTCCTTTGCCCCGGCCCAGGTACAGGGCATCTATGCCAGAGGGAACGGAACGCCGGTTTGGATCGTCTGCCTGACCATCGTTTTGGTGACCGGGCCCTGCGAGGAGATCTTCTGGCGGGGCTTCGTCCAGGGGGAGCTTTCGCGCAGGCTGGGCAGGGCAGGGGGCTACGTGGCCGCCACTCTTGCCTACACCGCCATCCACATCTCCACCGGGAACTTCATGCTGGTGGGGGCCGCCGGCGTAGCCGGGGCCTTCTGGGGGCTGTGGTACGCCGTCACGGGCCGCATGGTTCCCCTGATCGTTTCCCACGCGGTGTGGTCCGTGGTCATCTTCGCGGTCCTTCCCATCGGGGCCCGGATATGAAGGGGCCGTCTCCGGAAAATGGACGGGGCTTTTCCAAGGACCCTGCATCCGTACGGGATATGTTTTCCCGCATCGCCCCCCGCTACGACCTCATGAACCGCCTCATGACCCTGGGCCAAGACAGGGTTTGGCGGGAGAAGCTCCTCCAGCGCGCGGACATTCCGGAAACCGCGGCGGTCCTGGACCTGGGGGCCGGAACCGGAGACCTGGCCCTGGCCGTGGCGCGCATGCGGCCGCGGGCTGCGGTGACCGCGGCGGACTTCACCTGGGCCATGCTGGCGCGGGCCAGGAACCGGCCCGGAGCCGGGAAAATCGGATGGGCGGCCGCCGACGCATTGGCGCTCCCCTTTGCGGATGCATCCTTCGATGTGGTGGTGTCGGGCTATCTTTTGCGGAATGTGCCCGATCTGGATCGGGCCTTTGCCGAGCAGCTGCGGGTCCTGAAGCCGGGAGGGCGGATGGCCTGCCTGGACACGGCTCCGCCGTCGGGCCCGGCGGCCGTGGCGGTGCTTCCCGTGCTCCGCTTCCTCATCCCCGCCCTGGGCGGGCTGGTGGCGGGGGACCGGGCCGCCTACAGCTACCTTCCGGAAACCACCCGCGGCTTTCTTTCGGCCCGGGACCTGGCCGGGCGCATGAAGGCCGCAGGTTTTGCGGACGTGGCGTACCGGAGCTTTCTGTTCTCCACCCAGACCGCCGTGGTGGGAAGAAAGCCGTAGGCGGGCCGGAGGCGATGGCAAGGCTCCGGTCCCGGCGGCCGGCTTCTTTCCTTGCACGCAGTAAAGCCGCCGCCCTCCGTTTCGCGCAAAGCCCCAAAGCCGGTGCATTCGCCGGATAGAACCATGCCGGTATTCTTTCGTTGCTGTGCGATATCTTGAATGTTTTTCATACAATCGCCTTCAAAAAGGGGAGGGTAGAGGCCATGAGGCTTGTGTCGAAGAAAGGTGCGTTTTTGTTGGCGGCGGCCGGCTTGCTCTTGTTTTTGTGCTTCTCCTGCACGCCCAAGGTCCAGGGGCTGGTGCAGGACCCGGACTTCACCGCCGGGGCCATCATGGACAACGGCCTGGCCGTGGGCGCCGTCACCGGACCCACCGGGCCCCTTCCCCAGGGCGACGCCAGCCTGTATGGCCGCGTGCTGATTGACCGCATCACCAAGGAGCGCAAGCTCTTCAGGGTCAAGCCCCTGGAGCAGGTCATGACGGCCATGGGCCCCGAGGCTTACGGCAAGATGGTGGCGCAGTATGCCCAGAACGGCATCGTTTCCCAGGAGTTTCTGCAGGATCTCAAAAGCGTTCAGGGTGCACGCTACCTCATCTTCGCCCGCATTGACGCCGACACGGTGGACCACAGCAACAGCACCTCCTCCAACGAGGTGGTGGTGAAAAGGGACCAGAACGGGAACCCCGTAAAAACCCAAACGGAGGTGACCAACCGCTACACCACCACCCGGTCCGCCTCCGTGGGCTTCGACATCTACGACACAAGCACGGGACGCTCCGTGTGGAGCGGCTCCCTCCAGGACACGGCCAGCACGGGCACGGACTACAAGGACATCTCCGACCCCGGCAAGAACGGCTGGGACACGCTGGCCAAGGACGTGGTCCGCAACGTGGTGCTGGGCCCGCGGGAGTACCCGTCCCCGCCGCCCCTGCAGCAGGTCCTGGAAGGCATCTTCAAGGGCTTTGCCAAAGGGCTTCCCAAGTCGTGAGGCCCGGAGAACACGAATAAAGGGGGAAAGACATGCCCGCCGCGCAGGCAAACGGGATTTCCGTCTATTATGAAACCCAAGGGGAGCCGTCCGGCAGGCCGGTCCTCCTCCTGATGGGGCTGGGCGCCCAGCTCATCCGCTGGCCCCAGGAGCTCCGCCGGACGCTGGTGGAGCGGGGCATGCGCCTGGTGTTGCCGGACAACCGGGACGTGGGGCTGTCCTCCCACCTGGACGCGGCCGGCATGCCCGACTTTTCGGCCCTGGCCAAAAAGGGAGCGGGAGCCCTCAGCGCTCCCTACACCCTCTCCCACATGGCCGCGGACATGGCGGCGCTGCTTGATTTCCTGGGTATTGAAAAGGCTTTGGTGGCGGGAATCTCCATGGGCGGCATGATCGCCCAGACCATGGCCATTGAGCACCCGGAAAAGGTGGCTGGGATATGCATCATTGCCTCCACTTCCGGGGCGCCCGACCTTCCGCCGCCCGCGCCCGAGGCCCTGGCGGGCCTTTGGTCCGTTCCCCCGGCGGACCGGGAGGGAAACGTTCGGCACATGGTGGGCGTGTACACCACCTTTGCCGGGGGGAGCGAAGACTTCGACCCGGAGTGCGAGAGGAAAAAGTCCGAGCAGTCCTTCGACCGGGACTTCTACCCGCCGGGAGTTGCCCGCCAGGTGGCGGCCATCCTGGCCTCGGGCTCGCGTCGGGAGAAGCTGCGCCGGGTGAGCGTGCCCTGCGCCGTGGTGCACGGCGACTGCGACACCCTGCTGCCGCCGGCCCATGGAAGGGATGTGGCGGAGTCCGTTCCCGGCGCGAGCTTTCGGCTGATTCCCGGCCTGGGCCACGGCCTGTGCTACCCCGCCCTCATCGGGGAGATCGCCGACGAGATCGCGCGCCTAAAAGATATCGCGGCCTGGTAGGGGGGCCTTCAGGGCCTATGGCTTTCTTTGGGCGAGCCGTTCCCTTGCCTTGGCCTCTCCCTCCCGGGCGCGGTCGTAGTCCCGCGATGTCCCGGCCTCGATGGGGTTGGCCCGGGCCGAACGCGCGTAAAACAGGAGGGCCTCCTGATAATCGCCCCGGGCAAAGGCCCGGTCCGCCCGTTTCAGGGCTCCCGTCCAGTCGTTTTCGGCGACCTCTTCCTCCGGCGGACCATCGGGCCTGGGAGGCGCATCCAGGGCGTCTCGGCACGAGGCCAGGAGCTCCCGGTAAGCGGGGTGCTTGTGGGCTTCGGGCTCGAGCCCGTCCTGCGCGAGCTGCGTGAGGGCCTGGAGCGCCTTGTCCGCCCGGCCGCGGGCCAGGAGAGAGGTGGCGAGCCCGCAGCTGAGCCGGATCAGTGTCCGGGCTCGTTCCGGCTCGTTCCGGGAAACCTTTCCCAGAGCCCGGGCAAAGAGATCGGCTGCCAGGGAAAAATCCCCCGCATTCATGGCATCTTCCGCCCTGTGCTCAAACTCGGTGAGCTTCATGGACGCCCCCCTTCCTGATTGTTCCACAATACGATTGGGACGCGTACGGAGTGCGCGTCCTGTAACGGGAGATGCCCCCATGCGTTGCCGCTTGGGCAGGCATGGGCCGCAGCTCGTGGGGGCGGATGCGCGACGCCCCCCGGGCTTTTCGAGGAAATCATCAATTTTCTTTACAGCCCCCCAAGCTTTTACTACTGATCGATTTTTTAGTCGGTGATTTGGATCAGGCCCTGGGAAGCCCGGATGAAAAATCACGAAGCTCCTGAAACAATCCAGAGCAAGGAACGCACCGCCCTGTTCGGGACCGTGGCCAAGACGGTCCTGCTTCTGCCTTCGCTCTTCGCCGCCATACTCTCCGGTTCGTTGCTCCTGTATACGGATTTGGTCAAGAACGTGGTGGACACCCTGGCGATCTTCGTCTCCTGGAGGACGCTCCGCACCATGAACCGAGGGGCGGCGTCCAGCTACGACTTCGGTTTCGGCAAGCTGGAGTCTTTGACCAGCCTTCTGGTCTCCTTCACCATGGCCGTGAGCGTGCTGGCCATCGTGGCGAGCGCCCTGGAGCGCCTGGAGGAGCCGGTGGCCCTGCAGAACGTCTGGCTGGGGCTCCTCATGGTGCTGGCCTCGGCCGGGGAGGACGTCTACTTCTGGCGCAAGTACGAGCACATCAACCGCAAGGGGCCGTCTCCTCTGGCGGAAGCCAACCTCCGGGCCTACCGCACGGATCTTGTCCTGTGCCTGGGGGTGGCGGCGAGCCTGACCGCCGGCGTGGTGCTGAAAAGGTTCTCCTGGATCCATTACCTGGACCCGGCCATGAGTCTGGCCTATGCCTTTTACATCCTTGCCATCGCCTACGGCATCTTCACCAAGTCCTTGTTCCACCTGGGCGACAAAACCCTGGAGGAGTCCCTCCAGATCCTCATTCTGCGCGAGCTTTCCCGCTTTTTCCATGAGTTCGATAAGTTCCACGGAATCCGCTCCCGGCACTCGGGGAACGTCATCTACATCGAGATCTTCCTGGAGTTCGATCCCGCCCGAACCATGGGCGAGGTGCAGGGGACCATGGACCGGCTGGCCGAGAACCTGGAGTCCGCCATCGATCACAGCTCCGTCCTGGTCGTTCCCACCACCCGCCGGGTGAACTGAAGGCAGCCGCATTCCAATAGAAAAAAGGCATGGTGCGGGGGAGGGGGGCCCATTTCCCTCATGCCCGCATTTCCTCCTCCTTTCCCTCGGGGAAAATGGTTGTAAGATACCTCCTCGTGAGACGCCTTTCCGGAGCATCGAAAAGAACACGCGAAAAAAAGGGGAACCCCCGTGCTGCAGGGTTCCCCCGAATCTGCCGCAAAGCTCTTGCTCCTACCAGTGCACGCCCCGCATGAGGGTGGCGAAGGCCACGGCTTCGGCGGTCGGGATCGCGTCGGGCGCGGACTTGTCGCCCATGGCGGCCTTGCTGTCCGGGAAGAGGTGGTAGCTGGTGTTCTGGATGATGTCGCCCACCTTGGGCAGCAGCACCTGGATGGCCTGGCCGAAGATGCCCAGGCGGGTGGCGATGCGCTTGGGCTTGTCAATGATGGCCTTGCACACCATTTCGGCCGCATCGTCCGGCTTGAGCGTGGGCACGTGATCGTAGAACTTGGTGGGGCCGATCATGGGGGTGCGCACCAGCGGCATGTTGATGATGGTGAACTTCACGCCCTGGTCCAGAAACTCGGGTTGGGCGATGCGGGAGAAGGCCTCCAGCGCCGCCTTGGAGGCGACGTAGGCGGAGAATCGCGGCGGGTGCACCTGCACGCCGATGCTCGATATGTTGATGATCTGCCCGTGCCGCTTCTCCGTCATCTTGGGCAAAAATCCCAGGATGAGCTTGAGCGCGCCGTAGTAGTTGATCTGCATGCAGCGCTCGTAGTCGTGGAAGCGGTTGTAGGAGAGCGCGATGGACCGCCGGATGGAGCGGCCGGCATTGTTGATGAGGATGTCCACGCCGCCCTGCTCCCGCACCACGCGCTCCACCAGGCTTTCGCAGGAGTTCAGGTCCGAGAGGTCCGCCGGATAGACGTAGGCCGTGCCGCCCAGGTCCTCGATCTCCTTCTTGGTCTCCTCCAGCTTGTCCAGCGTGCGGGCCACCAGCAGGACCTTGGCGCCGGCGGCGGCCACCTTGTGGGCCGTGGCGTGGCCGATGCCGGAGCTGGCTCCCGTGATGAGGATGGTCTTTCCCTTCACCGCGCCGGAAAGGGTCCGGTCCTTGAAGAGGTCCGGATCCAGGTTCCGCTCCCAGTAGTCCCAGAGGGCGTTCGTGTAGCTGGCCAGGTCCGGGCACTTCACCTTGGAGCCCTTCAGGGCTTCCTGGGCGTCCCTGCTGTCGAACTTGGTGGGGTAGTCGAAGTAGGACAGCATGTGCCGCGGGATGGCGAGATCGTCCAAAATCGCGTCTATGATGCGCTGGGTGGGCGGCAGGGTGGCGATGGAGCGGATGACGCTCCGGGGGATGAACTGCAGCAGCCGGGCATCTATGCGCATGGTAAAGGAGGGCGCGTGGGCGGCCCGGGCGAAGAGGTTCAGCACCTCGCCCACCCGGTAGGGCTTGGGGTCGGTGAGGTGGAAGCACTTGCCGTCCAGGCCCGGCTTGTGGGCGATGTGGTCCATGGCGTTGGCCACGAAGTCCACGGGCACGATGTTGATGCGGGAGCCTTCCAGGCCGATCAGGGGCACCCAGCGGGGCAGGGTGTCGCGGATCTTCTGGATGAACTTGAACAGGTAGTAAGGGCCATCTATCTTGTCTATTTCGCCCGTCTTGCTGTGGCCCGCCACGATGCCGGGGCGGTAGATGCGGAAGGGGATCTTGCACTCCTTGCGCACCACGCCTTCCGACACGTGCTTGGTGCGGAAGTAAGGGTGGTCCAGGCCGGTGGCCTCCTCGAACATGTCCTCCCGGAAGTATCCCCTGTAGAGCCCCGCCGCGGCGATGGAGCTCACCTGGTGGAAGCACTTGGCCTCCAGGGCCTCGGCCAGACGCACGGCCTGCCGGGTGCCGTTCACGTTGGTGCGCTCCTGGATGATCTCATCCTCCAGCAGGATGTCGTAGATGGCGGCGAGGTGGAAGAAATGGTCAATCTGGCCGGAGAGCTTCTGGATGGTTTTGCTGCCCACGCCCAAGCGGTTGCGGGTGAGTTCGCCCACCACCGGAATCACGCGGTTCGTCTCGCCGTTCCACCAGGTCTTCACCAGAGATTCCAGCTTGGCCTTGGAGCCTTTCCGGACCAGCACATACACTGTGCCGCCGCGCTTGAGCAGATTCGCGACCAGGTACTTGCCGATGAAGCCGGTGGCTCCCGTTACAAAGTAATTCATCTAATGTTCCTCCTTCATGCCGTAATTATGGGAAACGCCGTCTGCCGCGGGAAAAGGCGGCGGGTCTGCTTGCCGCGAAGGAACGAAGCCGGACCGGAGCCCGAAGGGGGAAGGAACCCAAGGCGCCGGGTGGAGGCCGGAAAAGCTCAACGAACTTTTTTTTGGAGATGGAAACCGGTCGGCACAACCCGGGCGACCGTTTTGCTAGCGAAATCCATTGTAGAAAAAAATGGAAACGATGGTCAATGGCAAAGAAGGGCCTTTGGAAGGTCGCTAGGAAAAATATCTAACAGGGCTTTTCCGCCCTGTTCTTTTGTTAGTCCAGCAGGGTCCAGAACAGCCGGGCGGGCCGGTCGCCCACGTTCACCCAGCGCTTGGGGGTGTTGCGGGTGAGATACACCAGGTCTCCGGCCTCGACCATCTCCTCCGAGTCCTCGAAGTGCAGGCTCAGTTTGCCTTCCAGGAGGAGGCCCATCTCGTCCCCCTTGTGGGTGAAGAAATGGCCGGCCAGGTCTGCGCCCGGAGCGAGCTCGATGATGTGGGGCTGGGCATGGCCGGAAAAATCCATGGGGGTTAGCTGCTCGGCGGTGATCCCTTCCCGCCCCGCGCCTGCGATCCGCACG
The DNA here is from genome assembly GCA_040753055.1 of Thermodesulfobacteriota bacterium. Taxonomy (GTDB): domain Bacteria; phylum Desulfobacterota; class Desulfobacteria; order Desulfobacterales; family Desulfatibacillaceae; genus JBFMHL01. The sequence continues at coordinate 7,965 of JBFMHL010000161.1, forward strand.
GCAGAGGCGTTGGAGCGCTTGTGCACTGCAAGGGGTTTCCCTGCGGCGGCCCCGGAGAAGAAGAAACCGGGCTCCACGTTCATCACCTCGGCCATCTTCAGGAGCCCGGGAATGGAGGGGTAGATGGTGTTGCTCTCCACCTGGCTGATGGTGCTGGGGGTGACGCCCACGTGCTTGGCCAGCTCCGCCTGGGAGAAGCCCCGTTTCACCCGCAGCATCTTGATGCGGGAGCCCAGGTTCTCCTGGTCGGCCGGGTCCTTTTCGCCGGGGAAGAGGATTTCCCGGCCCCGGGTCACATAGCGATGGGGTTCCTGCACGGCCAGCGGCTCCCGGCCTTCTGCCTTGATGACGGTGAGCGTGCTGGTTCCTCTGCGTATGGCCAGGGAGATGGCCACCTGGGCGATCTGGTTGATGAGCGCCCGGATGCGCCGGGAGTGGGCCCCCCGTTCCATGACCCAGTAGGCCACCGTGTTCAGGTCGTAGAGCCGGGGGCAGGAGTGGGTGTAGAAGTGCTGGACCGCTTCCTCTCCCCCCCAGACTTCCTCCATTCCCGTGAGGCTTTCGAACACCAGGCGCACGTCGCCGGAGAGCTTGGCGTGCACGCCGTAGAGCTTGTCGTTGAACTCGGTGATGTCCGCCGGGTTTTCCACCCGCAAAATGCGGTCGCGGACATCCTCGGGAGCGTGCTCGATGAACTTCAGGAAGGTCTCGCTGCCCCGGCCCTTGCCGTTGGTGAAGCAGTCGAGAACCGTCAGCAGTTTGTTGCGGCCCATGGCCCCCAGCCGCTCGAACAAATTCTTGGGGGAGCGGTCGAAGCTGATGAAGATGACCGGCCTTTTGGCCTCCAGGCTTTGGGAGACGAAACGCAGCCAGAAGGCCGCAGCCAGGCTTCCCGATTCATCGTACCAGACCACGTTGTCGCCGATGAAAAGCCCGCCCAGGATCTGGTCCAGCCGGGAGAGCCCGGAGGTGATGGAGGTTTTTTGCATCGAGACCGGCATGTTTCCTCTCCTGTTCGTCTCCCCTGAATCCGTGACGGAGCTTTTCTTAAAAGGGCACAAGCCCATCGCTCGGGCATTCATGCCAAGAACGATGTTTTCCCCGTGGTGAAAGTCCTTTTCCGCCCTTCGGGGCGGCCCCATGCGGTCCGTCTGCGTTGTCAGACCACGGCCGCCGTACGTTCAGTAGTGTCGGCCGCGGCCTTCCTTGCATCCGGGCCACCCGAGGCCGCTCACGGATTCAGGTTTCCGTGAAAACCGCGGGATCATGCTATGGCGGGCGCGGCCCGCTTGGAAAACAGGCAGGTCCGCAGGAAGACCGCGAAAAGCGCCACGGCGCACACGGCCGCCGCGGGATAGAAATAGCCCAGAGGGCAAAGGACCGCCACGACCGCCCAGTGCAGCGCAATGGTCCGGCGCAGGGGGAGCGCCAGGGGAAAACCGGGAAGGCGGGCGATCACGATGAGGCCGCTCAAGTTCCAGCCATACAGGGAGACGAACGCATGCAAACGCAGCGTAAAGTCGCCGGGAAACGCGCTTTGGGGAAAGAACTCCGCTATGATGTAGGCTATCCCCGATGCGGCGGTGGCCAGCAGGAAGATCATCCCCGAACTCAAAATCGCCTTTTTCTGCCCGGATTCGGCAAGCCTACTATAAAGAACGAGGGCGCACAATACCCCGGCCGTAAGCAGGGAGGACACACCGATCTGTGCGGCCTTCTTCCCGGTGAGGATGAAGAGGAAGAAGGTGATCACGCCCAGGTTGATGACCCAGAAGCAGGCGTTCTGCAGGAGGAAGGCCGTCCTCCTGGGCCCCTTCATGTCCTCCATGATGACGGAGAAGGTGATGAGGGAGACGGGGAAGGAAAAGCCCAGGAAAAAGGTGTTCAGGGAAAACTTCTCCGCGGAGAACCAGTGGCCGAAGGACTGGTTGGCCATGGCCAACGAGCAGAGCAGAAGGCCGATGGAGAGGCAGAGGAGCGAGGCCTGCATGAACTTCTCGGAAACCGGCGCGCGGGTGAAGAAGTTTACGGGAAAAAGCGAGAACCTCGGGATGCGTACGGACTCCACGACGCCAAAGAGCACCAGGGCGCAGGCGATGGAGAGGAGGTAGAGGTTGAAGGCCGCGGCCAGGGAAAAGATCAGGGCCGTGAAGAAAAAGACGGCCAGGGTTTTTCCCGCCCGCCCCGAGACCCGGAACAGGATCACCGAGCCGCCGGAAACGAGGTTGAACCAGAAGATGTGCAGCCGCAGGAAATCGGGCAGGGCGTCCTTTGCGGTCAGGTGATGGAGGAAGCCGAAGCCCAGTGCGGCGGTTACGAAGAAGAAGAGGGCTGTCCGCAGGGGTTTTTCCATGGGAGGGGTCGGGTTCCCGCGGGGCTGCGCGGGCAGCCGGAAACGGGCTGCGGGGGGGAACGCGGCGTTCCCCCTCGCCGAAAAGCGCCTCGGAGGCGCGGGCCTTTACTTTTTAACCAGCGGCGAGATGCTCCGCAGCGTACCCACCACGTCCTTCAATGCCGCCAGGAAGCGCATCACCTGCTCTTCGGTGTTGTCCACCCCGAAGGTCAGCACCAGAGTGCCCTGGCAATCGGCGAATCCCAGGCCCGTGGAAAGGAGCACGTGGGAGGCCCGAAGGCTGCCCGAAGCACAGGCCGACCGGGTGGAGACCTCGATGCCCAGCTCGTCCAGCATGAGCACCACGCTTTCGCCTTCCACGTGCCGGACCGCCACGGAAACCAGGTTGGGCAGGCAGTGGGTGGGGTGGCCGTTGATGATGTAATCCTCGACGTAGTGGGGGAGTTCGGTGAGCAGAAGCTCGCGCAGCTTGCGATAATGGGCCGTCCGCGTCTCCATGTCGGCCATGGCCAGCTCCGCGGCCTTGGCCATGCCCACGATGCCGATGAGGTTTTCCGTGCCTGCCCTGCGACGGTTCTCCTGGATGCCGCCGTCCAGCAGGCTCCAGAGCTGGGTCCCCTTCTTCACGTAGAGCCCGCCCACACCGGTGGGGCCGTAGTAGGGGTTGCTGGCGAAGCTCACCAGGTCGGCCCCCAGGGTTTCCACATCAATGGGCACCACGCCCACCGAGTCCACCGCGTCCACATGGAAGGCCACCTTGCGCTCCTTGGCGATGGCGGCGATCTCGCTTACCGGCTGGATGGTGCCGATCTCGTTGTTGCCGTGCATGATGCTGATCAAAATGGTGTCGTCCCGGACCGCCTTGGCCAGCGTATTCACGTTCACCCTGCCGTACTCGTCCACGGGCACGGAGGTGATGGTGAAGCCCATCTGCTTCAGGCGCCGCAGGCTGCGGATGACTGCGTTATGCTCCACGTTGCATGTGACGATGTGCTTTCCGCGGTCCTGCCGGGCCCAGGCCAGGCCCTTGACGGCCAGGTTGACGCTCTCGGTGCCGCAGGAGGTGAACACGATCTCCCGGCCCTGGGCGTTGATCAGCATGGCCACCGTCTCCCGGCACTTGTCCAGCACCGCGGCGGCCGCCTCGCCGGCTGAGTGGGGGGAGCTGGGATTGCCGTAGTTGGCCCGAATGGCGGCGATCATCGCCTCCTGGACCTCCGGAAGCAGGGGGTTGGCGGACATATGGTCGAAGTTGATCAGTTCCATCTGTATATGGCCTCTTTCGGGGAATTCTTGGTTGAAAAAGCGGCGCGGCACCCCCGGCCGCGCTTGTACACGGGAAGCGCTGCCAGGAATGCCGTGGCGCCGGAGGCTCGGGGGACCGGGGGACCGCCCCGGCCTCGCCCGCTATTTTTCGTCTTCGCTTAAGCTGCAGCTTTTGCAGACGGTCTGGCCCTCGGGGATCTCGGCGTCGCAATACGGGCAGTAGCACTTCTCGTCGTGATCGTGGGCGTGCTTGTCGTCCGAGGATTTCTCCGGACGCACCTTGCCCGCCTTGCGGTCCTCGTAGTCCTGGATGGCGGCGTGCAGGGCGTCGGCGCCCAGGTTGGAGCAGTGCAGCTTGTTCTTGGGAAGGCCTTCCAAGGCCTTGGCCACGTCCTTGTTGGTGATCTTCTTGGCCTCTTCCAGGGTCTTCCCCTTGGCCAGCTCGGTGAGCATGGAGCTCACCGCGATGGCGGCGCCGCAGCCGAAGGTCTGGAACTTGATGTCCTTGATGACGTCGTCCTGGATGTCCAGGTATATGGTCATCATGTCGCCGCAGACGGGGTTGCCGATCTCTCCTATCCCGGAGGGATTCTCGATGGTTCCCACGTTCCGCGGGGACCGGAAATGATCCATGACGGTCTTCGAATACATTTTTATTTGCCTCCGCATTGAAGGTACTGTAGAAAATAAGTCCTATCACATTCCGAGTAAAGTGGTAGGATTATAAAAGGCCCGGCTATCTTTGCACACGGAGCCGGACCCCGATCCAATACGGTTCCCGGCCGGAGCGCGGTCCGGCACAAGCGCCATGTAGCAGATTCGGAACGTTTTTTCCACTTTCATTTCTCGGTCCGGAAAAACCGGTCCCATGAGGTCGGCACCATCAGGTAACTTGTTGATATAGTGATAATCATAGGCACTGCAACCGCGTGAGGAGCCCTGTTCCGTTTCCCCGCAGGATTCCAAAGGACCGGCTTCCGTTCTCTGCCTTTCCCCGCCGCAGGTTCGGCCGGAATACGGTCCCGCGGCCTTGGGAAAACCGGGTTGCCTTCCCGCAGCCTCCCTAACTATAAGTACCCAAGCCATACATGCAACGAGGGCATCAAGTATGAAAATTTCCACCAAGAGCCGTTACGGGACACGCCTTCTTCTGGACCTTGCCTCCCGTGAGGAGCAGGGGTTCATCCAACTGGCCGACATCGCCCAGAGGTTGTCCGTGTCCATGAAGTATCTCGAGCAGATCATCCTGCCGCTGAAGAGGGCGGGCTACGTGCAAAGCGCCCGCGGAGCCAAGGGTGGCCACCGCCTGGCGCTGGAGCCGTCCGAGATCCGCATAGGGGATGTGGTGGCGCTTCTGGAGGGAGGCAGGGAGATCATCGCCTGCGCCCTGGACCCGGCCACATGCGACCGGTCGGCCGGCTGCCGGGCGCGCCAGCTTTGGAAAAAGGCCTCGGAAGGCTTTTTTAATACGCTGAACCAGGTGACCGTGGCCGATCTTCTGCGCGACGGGGAGCTCTGCATTTAACCTAGAAGCTGTTTCATAATCCCATCTGACACTTTTGGGCCGCGTTCCGAGTTTGGGCCGCGTTCCGAGCCTTCTCAAAGTGCTCACATACTAACGGTATGCTGCGCTTTTTCGTCGGCCCGCGCCTTGCCCTGAAACGTGATCCGGGGTTTTGAAACAGCTTCTGTACAAAAAGGGGAAGACCGCGGCCGATGAAGGAAAAGGGCTTTCATCAAGAGCAGTTTGCGCGCGCAGTGGCCCTGGCCGGGCCGGCGGTCCTTTCCCTCCACGGCAGAGAACGAGGAGAATCCATCCTCTCCGCCGCCCGGAAGAACTTTGGCGACCTGCTCCCCGGCCTTCCGGCCCACCGCACCCTTCTCTCCTGGGGAAACTTCACGGGAGCACCCATCGCGCTGGCCTACTACCGGGCCGTAAGCCCCCTGATGGTTCGGGAACAGGCCCTTGCCGACACCCAAACCTTCATGACGGAGGTCCTGTCGGGGATCTATTCCTCCCTGCCGGCGGCGGCGCGAAGGGTTCTCCGCATCCCCGGGCTGTTCGAGCTGGGCCTCCACGCGCTTCTGCGCCGGGACACATGGGCCGACGATCCCCAGGGCTGGATCTTCCACGTGCTTCCCCGGCAGCCGGGGCATCTCTTCGACTTCGACGTCACCCGCTGCGGGGTGCACCGCTATCTTTCCGAGCAAGGCGCCCCCGAGCTCACCTCCCGAGCCATCTGTCCCCTGGACGACTGGTTCGCGGAAAACGCTCTCCCCCCCGGTACCCGCCTCTCCCGCGCAACTTACCTCTCGCGGGGGGACTCCTGCTGCAGCTTCCGCTACCTCAAGCCGGGAGCTTAATTTCCCCTACAGGCAACCCTATCGTTTCATAGCTTTCCGGCGAACATCAGGGCCCCGATCACCACGAAGCCCGCCGCGGCTATCTTTTTGATGACCGCCGGGTTCAGGAAGTTGGTGAGCGCGGCGGCGAAGATGACGCCCACAGCCGTAACCGCGGTGAGCGCCAGCGAAGCCCCCACGAAAACCGTCAGGGGCCGGGACGTCTTGGCCGCCATCAGGATGCAGGCCAGCTGAGTCTTGTCCCCCAGCTCCGCCAGAAAAATCGTGGCAAAGGTCACTCCCAGAATCTTCCAGTCCAAGCCGCACCTCCCCTTTGCTTCCGTGCTATCCGAGCAGCCGGCGGCCGGCTGCCCGGGGTCACGATACCGTGATTTGTGTACCAAGTGGATCGCAATTACAGATGAAATATCTTAACAAACTGTTATCCATCTGTTATAAACCCACCAACAGCCCCTTGACAGGCCCCGCATGGGACAATGCGTTTCCGGGGCCCGCTGTTTATTACTTCCTCATTGCCGCAGGTGCTCGCCCTAGCATGCCCCGACTTATGCGGAAAATGGAAAGCCTCTCCGGATCGCCGCAGCCGGATCGCTTTTCCTCCTTGGAGGGCCTGGGCGTGAAGGCCTATTGGGAGGACCGCCTGGGGCGTTCCTTCGGACCGGAGGGAGTGGGCTTCCGGATGCTGGGCCGCAACTACAACCATGCCATGTATCAGGTCAGGAGAGCTGTTTTCAAAAGGATTCTGAAGGAAACGGGAAGATCTTTCGCAGGCGCCCGGGTGCTGGACATCGGGTGCGGCACGGGTTTTTACGTGGACCAATGGGAAAGGGCCGGCGCAGGCGAGATCACCGGGGTGGACATCACCGCGGTCAGCGTGGAGAAGCTCGGGGCCCGCTTCCCGAATCACAGTTTTTTTCAGGCGGACATCGGCTCGGATATATCCATGCTCCCGCGGCAGGACTTCGACGCGATCTCCGCCTTTGACGTTCTTTTCCATATCGTGGATGACGAGGGCTACGCGCAGGCTCTGAAAAACATCCGCTCCCTGCTTGCGCCCCGAGGCCTGCTCCTTTGGTCCGACAACTTCCTCCACGGTGCGGAGCTGCGGACTTCGATCCAGGCCAGCCGGACCCTCGGGCACATCGAGGATATCCTTGCCCGCAGCGGCTTTGAAATCCGCATGCGAAGGCCCATGTTCCTCCTCATGAACGCCCCCGTGGATGCCCCGGGCCGCCTGCACAGGGCCGCCTGGCGGCTCCTGGAAAGAACGGTCCCGCGAAGTGAAGCCCTGGGCTGGCTGGCCGGGAAACTGCTCGCCCCCCTGGAGATCCTGCTTCTCAGACGCGCCACGGAAGGCCCCAGCACCGAATGGATGATCTGCGAAGCCGTGTAGGAGAAAAAGAAGTCCTCTTTCCTTTCTAAGAAGGCTCGTTAGTTCATCCTCCCAAGGCTGTACTTGTCGCTTCCCACCTGAAATGCCTCCGGGGAACGCTTTCCCTTCCCGCCCGACGACCCTCGGCGGTCCGGCGGGGGAGGCTGTTCCGGTTCCGGGAAAAAATTGTCTTTCCCTCGTATTTGTGCCAGATTCGGCTGCATGGAACACATGCACCCCCGGCAAAAGAAGCGGGTCCGGGCATGAAGGACGTTCGGATCACCTATGTGGGTCACGCCACGGTGCTCATCGAGCTGGGCGGCAAAGCCTTTCTCACCGACCCCGTGTTCACGGACCGCATCGCCACGGTCAGGAGACAAAGCCCTCCCGGCCTGCTGCCCCGCGACCTGCCCCGGCTCTCCGCCATCCTCATCTCCTACGGGCATTACGACCATCTGGACCTGGCGTCCCTGGCCATGCTGGACCCGCGAGCGCCCGCCGTCACCCCCTTGCGCGCCTCCCGGCTCCTGCCCGGCAAGAACGGCCGGCGCTTCGTGGAGCTGGGCTACGAAAAGTCCTGGGAAGCCGGAGAGGTAAGCGTGACCGCGGTTCCGGCCCGACACTTCGGGGGGCGCTTTTTGGTGGACTCCCTGTTCCGTCCCGCCGCGGGCTTCGTCCTGAAGAGCGCGGCGGCATGCGCCTACTTCGCCGGGGACACGGCCTACTCCGGCCATTTCACCGAGATCGGCCGGCGCCACGCCCCCGACATCGCCATCCTACCCATCGGGGCCTACCGCCCGCGCTTCGTCATGCGAAGCTCCCACATGGACCCGGCCGAGGCCCTGCAGGCCTTTGCGGACCTGGGCGCACAAATCATGATCCCCATGCACTGGGGCGCGTTCGCCCTGTCCCTGGAGCCCATGGACGAGCCAGTCCGCCGGCTTTCGGAGCTCGCCGAAAAACAAGGCCTGCGCGACCGGGTGAAGGTGCTCGAGCCGGGAAGCTTCTGGGAAAGCCCCTGATTCCCAGTTGCATTCGGACGTATACCAAGGCGGTAAGGAGGAGGCGACGCAGACGCATATAGTCATACGTCGAGGAGCCGAAGACGATACGTGGTATGACAGGTCCGAATGCAAACGGGAGACAGCCGGCCTATTTTTGCGCTGCCACGTGGATGTAGGCGATGGGGGAGAGCATGGGGAAGCGGCGGATCACGTCGAAGCTGGCCATTGCGGCCCAAAGCAGGGCATCCGGGTAGCGGTGGGAAAGAGCCTGGCGGTGTTGCGCCATGCGCCTGCGCCACAAGGGCAGCAGCCCCAGGGACTCGTGGCTGATGTCGGTAACGGTGATGCGGGAAAAGCCCGCGTCGGCCAGGCTTTGCCGCCATTGCCGGGGGGTGAAGACCTGCGGCGAGGACATGGACTGTTTCCACGCGGCGGCGAGGACACGGTCCTTTACGCCCTTCATGGGCCGGGACCACACGATGTCGGCCAGGGAGAACCTGCCGCCGGGCCGGAGCACCCGGTGGGCCTCCCGCGCGAAGCGTGCCTTGTCCGGGTAATGGAACGCGGTCTCGATGGCGTAGACCCCGTCGAAGAAGCCGTCGGCAAAGGGAATGGCCTGGGCGTCCCCCAGGAGGAAGCGCACCCGGCCCCCCAGGCACCGCTTCTCGGCCCTGGCCCGCGCGGCTTCCACGTGGATGCCGGTGATGTTGATACCGGTCACGTCGGCTTCGCGGTTTTCTTCCGCCATCAGGCATGCGGGCCCGCCCACCCCGCAGCCAACGTCCAGGAACCTCCCCTTGTCCGGAAGGGACCGGGCCACGAAGCGCACCATGTCCTTCTGCGCCTCTGCGATTTCCGCCCGCTCGGGGTTCCGGGCGTAGCCGATGTTGAAAATGCCCGAGCCCTCCGAAACGGTCTCGAACAGATCGTGGAAAAGCTCGTAATAGCGGAGGACGGGCTTCGGGCTGTGTCTTCTTGCGGCCCGGGAGAGCGAGTAGCCGACCGCCTCCGCGCTCCGGGCGATCCGTGCCCGGAGCCCGCTTTCCCGCCTCGTGTTCATGTGAGCACCGCTCCCCGGTGGGCCCCGGTCACGTGCCTGCGGTAGCGCTCCATGTAGCCCGGAGGAATATCCCGGACCACGGGCTTCCATTCCTGCCTGCGGCGGGCCAGCTCATTCTCGGGAACGCGAAGCTCCAGGCTGCGGCCGGGGATGTCAATGGCGATGACATCGCCGTCCCGCACCAGGGCGATGGGGCCGCCGGAAAAGGCCTCGGGCGACACGTGGCCGATGCAGGGGCCGGAGGTGGCCCCGGAAAAGCGGCCGTCGGTGACCAGGGCCACGCGTTTGAACCCGTAGAGGTCCAGAGCCAGCGTCACGGCCAGCATCTCGGGCATGCCCGGGCCGCCCTTGGGCCCTTCGTTTCTTATGACCAGGACCACGCCCTCGTTGACTTTTTTCTCCCGGATGGCGGTGAGGCAGTCGGCCTCGGACTCGAAGACCGCGGCCGGGCCGGAAAAGGTCTTCATGTCGGCCGCCACGGCGGACTGCTTGACCACCGATCCCTCCGGGGCCAGCGTTCCGAACAGGACCACGGTCCCGCCTTGGGGGGCGTGGGGGCGGGAGCGGTCCGGGATGACCTCGGGATCGGCAACGGCCGCGGCGTCCAGGATATCGCCCATTTTCTGCCCCGTGACGCAGAGGGCGTCCCGGTGGAGATCGCCGGCGATCCGCTTCATGACTGCGGGCACGCCGCCCGCGCGAAAGAGGTCCAGCAGCCCGTGGGGGCCGTTGGGTGCGATTGCGCAGATGGTGGGGATCTTTTCGTTGTACTGGTTGAAAAGCGAAAGCGGCAGCTCCATGCCTATGGCGTCGGCGATGGCCGGAAGGTGCAGAGTGGCGTTGGTGGAGCCGCCCAGGGCCAGATCGGTCATCAGGGCGTTTCGCACGGCCTTTTCGGTGAGGGCCTTGCGCGCCGTGAAGCCCTCGCGCACCAGGGCCACGATGCGTTCGCCCGACCGCCGGGCCGCCACCTGCTTGTCCGCGTGAAAGGCCGGGATGGCCGCGGTGCCGGGAAGGGTGAGGCCCAGGGCTTCGGCCAGGCACTGGAAGGTGTTGGCGGTGCCCATGACCTCGCAGGCCCCGCAGGTGGCGCAGGTGGCGCAGGAGAGCTTGTCGTTCAGATCATTGTAGTCCCGGTGGGCGATGCTTCCCGTAAAGCGCGGGGAGAAGCGGATGGAGAACGATCCGGGGCCGCCGGTGACGAAGATGGCGGGAAGGTCCAGGCGCGCCGCGGAGAGGATCATGCCCGGAACGATCTTGTCGCAGGAGGCGATGAACACCACGGCGTCGAATCGCATGCTCCGTATGTGCGTTTCCGTCAGGTCCGCGATGAGGTCCCGCTGGGCCAGCACGTAGCGCATGCCCTCGTGGCCCATGGCGATGCCGTCGCAGGGCGCGGGCACGTTGAAGGAAAAGGGCGCGCCCCCTGCGGACCAGACGCCCTGCTTCACGCACTCGCAAAGCTCGTGTAAATGCTTGTGGCCGGGGTTCATCTCGGTGGCCGAGGAGGCCACGGCGATCAGAGGCTTTCGCGCCAGCTCGTTCAAATCGTGCCCGGTTCCGGCGAAGATGGTCCGCCGGACCAGGGACATGGGAAAGTCGCTTTCATCAAAGATGGCACGGCTTTGGGGTTTTGATTCCATGGGAAAATTCCAAAAAGAGGATGAGATGAAAGGTTTTGCGGAAAGGGGGGCGGGGGTGCGGGGGAGGGGGGAAAAGCCAGCTTTTTCAAAAGGGGTTTTCACCCCTCCCCTGCAAATCTTTTTCTTTTATTTTATTCCTTGATCTGCAAGGCCACCAGCAGGTCCGGGTTCACGGTGCCGGTGGGCCGCAGGTTGTTGTCCTTCTGGTACGCCGTGATGGCGCGCCGGGTGACGGGGCCGTAGAGGCCGTCCACCTCGTAGCTGTAGTAGCCCAGGGCCTGGAGCTTGGTCTGGACCTCGCGCAGGAGTTCGCGTTTGGACTTCTTGGCGACGGCGGGAGCTGCGGGCGCTGCGGGCGCAGGCGCGGGAGCCGCAACGGCCGGGGCGGCGGGTTGTGCCGCCGGCGGCTGGGCAACCGGCGCAGCCGGGACGGGCTTGGGGGCCGGGGCGGAGGGAGCCGGAGCCGGGGGCTCGGGAGGTTTGGCCGGCGTGGCGATGGGCTTGGGCTGGATGCCGGCGACGGGCGCAGCATCACGGTCACCCGCCCGGTAACGGGTCAGGCTCTGCTCCACCTGGGCCAGGAGCTCGGCGGGGTAGAGGGAACCGGCCAGCTCCTTGTAGACCGTGTGGGTCTTCTTTTTCATTTCCGCCAGGTTTTCCGGGGTGGGGTTGTCCAGGATCACACCGTACTTGATGATGCCCTTCAAGCAGCGCTCGTTGTCCAGGCGGGTACCGGCCACGAACTGGTCGCAGACCTTCTGGCGGCCTGCCTGGAGCTTTTTCTGGTAGTCTTCGGGAACGGCGTTCCAGGCTTCGAGGCTTAAGATGACGGCGCCGGGGGAGTAGCGGATCTTCATGGTATTCACGTACTTCCAGACGGTGTAGAGCTGGCTTCCCACGTAGTACAGCGCCGGGCCGAAGGCAGCGTCCACGACGCCGGTCTTCAAGGCCGAGTGCCCTTCCATGACGGTGACGGGGACTGGGGAGGCTCCCAGGGAGCGGAGCACGGCTGCTTCCATGGGTCCGTACCAGTTCTGGAAGCGGGAGTTCCGGAAGTCCTCCAGGGTGACCATGGGGTGCTTTGTGGAGTATGTCTGGTCAAAGTCCTGGTCCACCCAGAGGATGAGCTTGAAGCCGTTGGTCTGGAAGTAGCGGTCCAGCTCGTCGAACATGGTTTTCCGCAGGTAGTCCACCTCGTCGTAGTTGTTGAAGAGAAAGGGAAGGCCCAGGACGGTGAACTCGGGGCAGGCCATGTTGCAGCCCGCGCCGGAGACGCCCGCTCCCTGGAGCTGCCCGATCTCGATCTTCTTGATGTACTCTTCGTCGTTTCCCATGACCCCGCCCCAGTAGACCTTCAAGGCGATGGTGTCGTCGGTGGATTTTTCCACCCAGGGGAAGACGAGGTCCTTCACCTGCTGGGCCCAGCCCAGGTCCTTGGGGGCCAGGGTGGCCACCTTCCATACCGTGCGCGGGGCGGCTGCGAAGGCCGCAAAAGGAAGGAGGAAAACCAGGGCCAGGGTTGCGGCCGCGATGGAGTAAAGCCTGGACTGCATCCTCATGGGGACCTCCTGACGGGCTTTTGTAGGGATTTTCAAAGGTGTTGCGGCAATCAGGATTGGGAAGGCACGGAGGGCAGTATACAACAATTTTTTTTCGAACGTAGGTTATATTTAAATACGGACAAAACGGGATGGTCCGGAGTTTGAAAGGATGTTGCGGGGGTAGGGAATGTCGTCCGGCAGACCGGGCGTTGGGTTGATGCCGTCCCTCAGGGAAAGGCAGGCTTTGGACCTGATTCAAAAAGTTTTGA
>JBFMHL010000162.1:0-7341 GCA_040753055.1 Thermodesulfobacteriota bacterium
CGTAAGGAGGCGGCGAGGGAGCGTACTGCGGGGTACGCGACCGATGCCGGCTTCGATACGCAACGCAGCAGATCGCCTTTTTCGGCAGCCTGGAGTGCGGGTTACCAGCGCATGAGAATTGAACCCCAGGTAAACCCCGCTCCGAAGCCCGTGATGAGAAGCAGGTCCCCCTTTTCGATCTTGCCCGCGCGATAGGTCTCATCCAGCAACAGAGGTATGGAAGCGGCCGTGGTGTTTCCATAGCGCTGGATATTGTGCAGGACCTTTTCCTTGGGGATCTCCAGCATTTCCGCCACAAAGTGGTTGATGCGCATGTTGGCCTGGTGGGGGATGACGTACTTGATGTCCGCCTTGTCCGTCCCGGTTTCTTCCAGCGTGTGCACGATGACCTCGGTGAGCCGGGTCACGGCGTGCTTGAAAACGGTCTTGCCCTCCATGTAGGGCCAAACGGTGCGATCGGAGATGAACTGGGGCTGTACAAAGGGTTTGCGGGCAATGTCGAACACGTCGCAACGCAGGCTCCGGGCAAAGCGGCCGTCCGCGTGGAGCTCGGTGTAGAGTATCCCCCGGTTCGCGTCCTCGGTGGGAGAGACAATGGCGGCCCCTGCCCCGTCGCCGAAGAGCACAGTCACGTCGCGGCCGGCGTCGGAAAAGTCCAAACCGCTGGAGTGCACCTCCGCGCCCACCACCAGCACGTTCTTGTAAACGCCGGCGCGCACGAAGGCGTCGGCCATGGACAGGGAGTAGAGAAAGCCCGAGCACTGGTTGCGGACGTCCAGGCAGGGAACATTGTTTACGCCCAGCTTGGGCTGCATGTAGCAGGCCGCTCCGGGGAAGTGATGGTCCGGGGAAAGAGTGGCGAAGATGATGAAGTCCACGTCCTCCTTGCGTATGCCAGCGTCCTCTATGGCTCGCTCCGCGGCCCACTGCCCCAGGTCGGAGCAGGCCACCCCCTCCTCGGCGTAATGGCGTTCCTCGATGCCGGAACGGGTTTTGATCCACTCGTCGGTGGTGTCAATGATCTTGGACAGGTCGTCGTTGGTGACCACCTTGGGCGGGACATAGCTGCCGATTCCCCGGATGTGGCTCCGGACCATGAGCGCTCCTCCTTTTGATTGTCTGTCGGAAAGCGGCCTCCCCGGGGCCGTTGGGAACAAGTCGGCTCCAGGCGCGGGCTTGTTCTGGTGTAGAGAAGTGTTCGGCAAAAGTCAACGAAGCCGGGTTGCCGGTCGGGGAAGGCATGTGTTAAACCTATAGAAGACCCCAGGTAATTCCAAGGCGTTTCGGGAGCCGGCGCCTTCGGTTCCCGGGCCTGCTCCTCCTCCGCCCCAGCCGGCGGACAACTTGACCCGCTCGTGTTTCAATCGCTTCTCCTGCAGGCCGAAACGCTCGCGCAGCTTAACCCGGCAACCTTCAGGTTCCCTCTTCTTTTATCCAAGGAGGCCCCATGGACTTCAGCGAGATCGAGTACGAAAAAGCCGGAAACACGGCCTGGATCAAACTGAACCGGCCCAAGGTGTTGAACGCCATGAACCGGAAAATGTGGCGGGAGATCTCCGCTGCGCTTTCCCTGGCCGAGAAGGACCCCGGGGTGCGCGTGCTGGTATTCACCGGGAACGGCCGCGCCTTCTCCACGGGCGCGGACCTGAAGGAGTCCAAGACCCGGACCCCGGCCGAGTACCGCGCCTACCTGGAAGGCCTCCAGGAAGCCTCCCGGCGCATCCTCTCCTTCCCCAAACCCACCATTGCCGCGGTGAACGGATACGCCCTGGGCTCCGGCTACGAGCTGGCGCTGGCCTGCGACATCCGCATCGCCGCGGAGACCGCCCAGATCGGCTCCCCCGAGGCGCGGGTCAACTCCTCGGTCACCGGCGGGGCCCTGCGCCTGATCCAGGACTTGGTGGGCCCGGCCAAGGCACGGGAGCTTTTGTTCACGGCAAAGAACATTGACGGGGCAGAGGCCTGCCGCATCGGGCTTGTGAACAAGGCCGTACCCGACGCGGAGCTCGTTTCCGAAACCACGACCATGGCCGAGGCGATCGCAGCGAACTCGGCCTTTTCCCTCAAGATGATCAAAAAAGGCCTCCTCCTCGCCGCCTGGGAGGCAAGCCTTTCCGCCGTCATGGACTTCGAGGTGGAAGCCTGCCTGGCCTGCGTGTCCACCAAGGAGCGGGAGCAGTCTCTGGAGCAGTTCGAGCACCGAAAGGAGAAATGATGTCGCTGGAGCGCATCTTGAACGCCGAGTCCGTCGCCGTCATCGGAGCATCCCGGGATGTGACCAAGCGGGGCTACCAGGCCCTGCGGACCCTGCTGGACGAGAAGTACGAAGGAAAGATCTACCCTGTGAACCCCCGGGAGAAATCTATCCTGGGCCTTGCCTGCTACCGGAGCGTGGCGGAGATCGAAGGCCCCGTGGACATGGCCCTCATCACCACCCCGGCCCGCACCATCATCGGGCTCTTGGAGGAGTGCGGCCGCAAGGGCGTTGCCGGGGCCGTCATCATCGCCGGCGGCTTCGGCGAGATGGGGAGCGCGGGCAAGGAGTTGGAACGCGAGATCGTGAAGGCCGCGCAGAAGAACAAGGTGCGTCTGATCGGTCCCAACACCTCGGGCATGATCAATCTGAAAAGCAACATGAATCTGGTGGGGCTAAAAAACGCGCCCAAGGGCGAGATCGCCCTCATCTCCCAGAGCGGCAACATGGCCCTGTCGCTCATCACGGAGGCCAAGCTCAAGAGCCAGAAAGGTTTTTCCTACTACGTGGGCGTGGGGAACGAGGCGGACATCAAGTTCCACGAGTACCTGGAGTTCTTCCGCACCGACAAAGGCACCCGGGCCATCCTCATGTACGTGGAGGGCATGCGCCAGGGGCGCGAGTTCCTGCAGGAGGCCTACCGTGCCACGCTGGAGAAGCCCATCATCCTGCTCAAGGGAGGGCGCTCCTCCATCGGCCAGCACTCGGCCGGCTCCCACACCGGGGCCCTGGCCGGCATCTCCGAGGTCTCGCGCACAGCCTTCAAGCGGGCCGGCATCGTGGTCATCGAAAACCCCGACGAGCTCTTTCCCGTGGCCGAGACCCTCTCGTCGCTGCCTCCAGTCAAGGGAAACCGGGTGGCCATCCTGGCCGACGGCGGAGGACACGCCACCATTGCGGCCGATCTCCTTACGGACATGGGCGTGGAGATCCCGGAGCTTTCCGAAAAAACCCGCGAGCGCCTGAAAAAGCTGTTGCCGCCCGCCTCCTCGGTACGCAACCCGGTGGACGTGGCGGGCGGAACGGACTCGGACCCCACCGTGTTCGCCGACTGCGCCGATGCGATCCTGAAAGACCCCAGCGTGGGCGGGCTTTTGGTGGTGGGCCTGTTCGGCGGCTACGGCATCCGCTTCGCCGAGGTTCTTTCCTTCAAGGAGGAGGACGCCGCACACCGCATGGGCAAGATGGTGAGCGAGAAGAACCTCCCCATCGTGGTCCACAGCCTGTACAGCTCTGAGAAGCCCCACTCCCTGTCGCTCCTGCGCTACTACAACATCCCCGTGTACGACTCCCTGGAAGTGGCCTGCAAATGCATGGGCGCGCTCTCCGAGTACGGGGCCTACCTCAAGGAGTATCACGCCAAGACCAGCTTCGTTTTCCAGTGGGGCGCGAAACGCACCGACGAGGGCGCGGCCCTCATCGCCCAGGCAAGGGCCGAGAACCGCACCTTCCTTTTGGAAAATGAGGCCAGGGCCCTCTTCGCGCTCCACGGAGCGCCCGTGGCCCGGAACGTGCTGGCCCGCACCGCCGATGAGGCGGAAGCCGCGGCCCTGGCCATGAAGGGCCCGGTGGCCCTGAAGATCGTGTCCCCGGATATTTTGCACAAGACGGACGCAGGAGGTGTCCGTTTGAACCTCAACACCGGCTCGCGCATCCGACGGGCCTTCACCGAGATCATGGAAAACGCCCTGGCCTACAAGGAGGACGCCGACATACGCGGAGTCCTGGTTTCCCCCATGGCTTCCCAGGGCGTGGAGATCATCATCGGAACCAAGCTGGACGACCAGTTCGGACCGGTCATCATGTTCGGCCTGGGAGGAGTGTTCGTGGAGATCCTGAAGGACGTCTCCTTCCGGGTGCTCCCCGTCTCCCCCAACTCGGCCCGCAAGATGATGGAGGAAATCCGCTCCTACCCCCTCTTGTCCGGGTACCGGGGCCGGAAACCCTGCGACCTCAAGGCCGTCCGCAGGCTCCTGATGACGGTATCGGAGATCGTGGAAGCCTACCCGGAGATCCGGGAAATGGACCTGAATCCCGTGATTGTGAACGAGTGCGGCGTGCAAATCGTGGATGCACGCATTATATTGAAAGAAACCTGAAAGAAAAGTACAAGGCATCCATGACGAACCCCGCGGGCAAGGAGCCCCCCCTTTGGGAACCGGGGTTTGTCCGCTGCCCCGCAACATCCTTTTCCTTTTTCTTACGGCGAGCAGGAATTGTATCTATTTTCGCAACCTTGGACCGATGCTGAAAACTTGATGCACCTTCGACCGGCAAGAAAGCCGATGGAAAAGGTTTCCGCTCCCCTTCATAATTTGAACTAGCTCCCCATGAGCCTCTAACGGAGAACGAAAATGCCCCGCATCGCAAAGATCGCCGCCATTGTCCTGGGGGTTTTTATCCTGGTGGTCGTGCTCGCCGTGGTCGCCGCGGCGCTCCTTTTCGATCCCAACGACTACAAGGCGCTTGCGGAAAAGACGGTGCAGGAGAAGACCGGAAGGAAGTTCACCATCTCCGGCGACATATCCCCCACCTTCTTTCCCTGGCTCGGGGTCTCGCTTCCCAAGATGGAGCTCGCCAACGCCCCCGGCTTCGGGGATAAGCCCTTCGCCTCGATGGACAAGGCGGTGGTGCGGGTCAAGCTCTGGCCCCTCCTGCACAAAAAAGTGGAGGCGGGCCGCATCCTGGTGGACGGGCTTTCCCTTTCCGCCATGAAGAACAAGGAAGGCAAGAGCAACTGGGAGGACCTGGTGAAGGCGGGCAGTGAAACCGGCGGCGAGGCCGCGGGGGAGGAGCAGAAAGGCGGCGGGATCTCCGACATCCGCCTGGAAGGCCTTTCCATAAAGGACGCGTCCGTCTCCTACTCCGACGAGCAGCAGGGCCAAGACATCGCCCTGTCCAAGGTCAACCTCACCACAACGGAGATCGCGCCCGGCAAGCCTTCCGACATCGAGCTTTCCTTCTCGCTTAGCAGCACAAAGCCCGAGCTTGCGGCCGACGGCAAAGTAACCGGCACCCTTTCCCAGGACCTGGAGAAGAAGTCCGTAACCTTCCAGAAGGCCGTCATGGAGATCACCGCCAAGGGCGGCGCCATTCCCGGAAAAACGCTTACCGCCAAGGCCTCCGGGGACTTCTCCGTTGTGGCCCAGGACTTTGCCGCCGACCTGGGCAGCTTTTCCGCGACGCTTCGGTCCGTGGACGTAAACGGCAAGCTCTCGGCCAAGGGAAATAAGGACGCGCTCACCTTCAACGGATCGGTGAACGTGCCCCGCGCAAGCCTGCCAGGCCTTTTCTCGGACCTTAACAAGCCCCTGCCCAAAGCTCTGGCCGCCGTGAGCCAGGCAAGCCTTTTTGCAGAGTTCTCCGGCGACCGGAACAATGCGGACGTGAAAAGCTTTTCCGCCACCGTGGGTGCGGTTTCGGCCAAGGGCTCGGCCAAAGTTGCGAACCTCCAGGGAAACCAGGCCTTTTCCGGCTCCTTTTCCCTGCCCGTCCAGGAGGCGGGCAAGATCTTCGCCCTCCTGGGGGACATGGCGCCCAAGCCCCTGGGCACGCCCATCGCCAAGCTGGGGCTCTCCACGGACTTCTCCGGGGACAAGAACAACGCGCAGATCAAAAACTTGGTTTTCACCCTGGACAACGAAACCATTGCCGCCAACCTGGCGGTGAAGGACATAAAAGGCGCAATGGCCTTCTCCGGCAATGCTTCGTCGGCTGGGCTTCCGCTACGGGCCCTCATGGCCACGGCCGGCGTCAAGGCTCCGGAGACATCCGATCCCCAGGTCCTTTCCCGCCTGGGCTTCTCCGCGGACTTTGCCGGGGACAAGAACAACGTCTCCGTTAAAAACCTCATTGCAAAGCTGGACGACACCACCGCCAAGGGCTCGGCCGAGGTCGCCAACCTGAAGAAACCGGCCATCGCCTTTTCCCTGGCTGTGGACTCGTTAAACGCCGACCGCTACCTGCCGGCGGAAAAGAAGGGCAAAAAAGAGGAAGCCAAGGGCGCGGGAGAGGCCGGAGGCGGCACCAAGACCACGGGCTCCGAAAAAATCCCCACCGAGCCTTTGCGCAAGATCAACGCCAAAGGCGACCTCACCATAGGAAAGCTCGTGCTTAAAAAGCTTTCCTTAAGCGACGTGAAGGTGGCCTTCTCGGCCAAGGACGGGCTTATCGACCTCTCCCGGGCACAGGCAGACCTCTACGGCGGTCGCGCCTCCCTGCCCGCAAAGGTGGACGCACGCACGGCGGAGCTTATGCTCTCCGCCGCCCCCAGCCTCGCCGGAATCTCCTTCGGGCCTCTGCTGGCCGACTTCATCGGGAAGCAACCTCTTACCGGCACGGGCGGATTTTCCGCAAACTTTTCCACCAAGGGCGAAACCGCCGACGCCTTGACCCGGATGCTCAACGGCGACATCAAGCTCTCCGTGGAGAACGGCACCGTGGAAGGCCTGAACGTTGCCAACAAGGTGCGGGACGCCTGGGCCGTGGTCCAGGGAAAATCCATCGCCGCCCAGGCCAAGGAGGCCACCGAGTTCGTCGCTCTCACCGCCACGGCCAAGATCACCGACGGCCTGCTTTCCAACAACGACCTTTCGCTGGCCAGCCCCGCCATGAAGATCACCGGCAAGGGAACGGCCAACCTGTTCGAAAAAACCGTGGATTACGTGATCACGGCCAACCTGGACAAGGGCTTCACGGGCCTGGGCAGCGTATCCGGGGTGGACCTGGCCAACATTCCGGTGCCCATTCGCATCAAAGGCGGATTCGGAGGGCTGTCCTTTTCCGCGGACACCCAGGGCCTGGCCAACGCCCTGGTCCAGGCAAAGGGCAACGAGCTCAAGCAGAAACTGGAGAAGCAGCTTCCCGGAAACCTGAAGAACGCCCTTCCCGGGCTGTTCGGAGCAGAATCGGAGAAGAAAACAGACACCACCACCCAACAGACTACGGAACAGGCTCCCGCCGGAGAGCAGCAGAAACCCAAGCCCGCGGACCTGCTCCGCAACCTTTTCAAGTAAAGAAAAGGCAAAGAAGAGAAGGGCGTTGCGGAGGAGGAGGGGGAACCCCCCCCGCTTGTAAAAGCTGGGGTT
>JBFMHL010000163.1:0-3387 GCA_040753055.1 Thermodesulfobacteriota bacterium
GGCCTTCACCCTGGACATGGAAGCCGTGTCCCGCAGGCTCTCGGACCTTTCGCCGGACCTGGTCTTCAACATCGTGGAGTCGGTCAACGGCCGGGGGAGCCTCATCCACCTGGCCCCGGCCCTTCTTGAGTCCCTGGGTCTCCGGTTCACCGGCGCCGGCTCCGCGGCCATGTTCGCCACATCCAACAAGATCGTCGCCAAGTCCGTTCTCGCCTCCGCGGGCATACCCACCCCCGCCTGGCTCACCGTTTCGGGCTTCCGGGCCGGAGACAGCGCTCCCCGGGGACGAGTCATCGTCAAAGCCGTCTGGGAGCACGCCTCCATCGGGCTTTCCGACAAGAGCATCCTCACGGTTTCCGGCCCCGGGGAGCTGGGACAGGAGATCGCCCTCCGCCAGCGCGAAGGCGGCCGGGAGATGTTCGCGGAGGAGTTTGTGGAAGGCCGGGAGTTCAACCTGTCGGTGCTGTCCGATGGAACGGGAACCCGTGTGCTCCCCTGCGCCGAGATTGATTTTTCCGCCTTCCCCGAAGGCATGCCCCGCATCGTGGACTATGCGGCCAAGTGGGAGGAAGGGGCCTTTTCCTATCACAACACGCCCCGGAGCTTCTCCTTCCGGGACTCCGACGCGGGTCTTCTCCAAAGCCTGGAAGTACTGGCCCTGCGCTGCTTCTCCCTTTTCGGGCTCTCCGGATACGCCCGGGTGGACTTCCGGGTGGACCGGCAGGGCAACCCCTTTGTTCTGGAAGTAAACGCCAACCCCTGCATCGCGCCGGACGCGGGCTTTCCCGCGGCCGCCGCACAGGCGGGGCTTACCATGGACGGATTGGTGGCCGCCATCGCGGCGGACGCCCATCATTAGCGAACCGCGGAATTGCAGGCCCTCGGGAGGGCACCATGATCCTTCTGGACAAGGCAGTACCCAAAAAAGACGGGGCACGCCCGCCGCTCACCCTCATCTTCCGTAAAACCCTGAAAAAGCAGGATGAAGACGTAGTACGAATGCTCACCAAGGACTCGGGATTCTTTTCCGCCGAAGAGGTGGAGATCGCGGTGGAGCTGGTGACCGAGCGCCTGGCCAAGGGCCCGGCCTCGGGCTACCATTTCGTGTTCGTGGAGGACGAGTACCGTGTGCTGGGCTATTCCTGCTACGGCCCCATTCCGGGGACCAAGAGCTCCTTCGACCTCTACTGGATCGTGGTGGACCGGAAGCTCAGGAACCAGGCCATCGGCAAAAGGCTCCTGGCCCATACCGAGAACCTGGCCCGGGAGATGAAGAGCACCCGCATGTACGTGGACACATCCTCCCGCATGCAGTACGCGCCCACGCGGGCATTCTACAAGTCCTGCGGCTACGAGGAGGAGGCGGTCTTGAAGAACTTCTACAAGCCGGGGGAGCACAAGGTCATCTTCGCCAAACGGCTGGACCGGGGCCCGGCCATGGTCAAGTGACCTGCGCCGCAGAGGTTTTTCAAATCCATTTCCGGTGCTTGAAAAAGGCGAACATGAAGACGCCGATGGCCGTGATGGCGCACCAGAAGGCGTAGTAGCCATAGCGCCAGTGGAGCTCCGGCATGTAGGTGAAGTTCATTCCGTACACGCCCGCCAAAAACGTGAGCGGAATGAAGATGGTGGCGATCACGGTGAGCAGGCGCATGGTTTCGTTCAGGCGGTTGCTCACCGACGAGAGGTAGACGTCGAAGACCCCGGCCAGGTTTTCCGAGTAGATCTCCGCGGTTTCGGCCACCTGCACCGTGTGGTCGTGGACGTCCCGGAGGTAGAGGCGCAAGGAGGGGTCCACCAGGCCGGAATCATCCCGGGAGAGGGAGGACAGAACCTCCCGCATGGGCCACACAGACCGGCGCACCAGGGCCACCTCCCGCTTCAACGCGTGGATCTCTGATAGAAGGGATTGGTCCGGCTTCTCCACCACCCTGTCCTGCAGGTCCTCCACCTGGTTTCCCAGCTGCTCCAGAACCCGGAAGCAGTTGTCCACGATCATGTCCAGAAGCGCATAGCACAGGTAGTCCGCACCCTTTCCCCGGATGCGGCCTTTGGCCTTGCGGATGCGCTCGCGCACGGGGTCGAACACGTCGCCTTCGGTTTCCTGCAGGCTCAGCACAAAGCCCTTTCCCAGGATGATGCTGATCTGCTCGTCGCGGGGAGGCTCCTGTCCGTTGGCCGGAAGGAACATCCGGGCCACGATGAATAGGTAATCGTTGTAATCCTCCAGCTTGGCCCGCTGCTGGGTGTTCACGATGTCCTCCAGGATCAGGGGATGCAGGCCGAAGCACTTGCCCACCGCCTCCACCAGCCCGATGTCGTGCACCCCGGTGACATTCACCCAGGTGACGGTGTCCGGCTTCCGGGTAAGCATGGCGCACTGCTCCGGAGAAACTCCCCTGGTCTCCTCCACGCCGGAGTCGGAGTAGTCCATGATGTCTATGCGGGCAGGCTGCTCCGCCGCCTTGCCCACGTAGACCATGGTGCCCGGCGGTAGCCCCGCCTTTTTCACGCCCCGGCCGAATCCGAACATATCCGCTCCCCCTTATCGCCTTCCATGGCCAGGAAGGCCTATCCCGCCGCCTTTTCATACCGGAAGGCTTCCGGCGCTATCCGCCGCGCCTGCTGCTCCAGCATGCGGAGCGCCATCAGGAAAAGCTCCTGGCTTTCATTCACCTGGTAGACCTGCTTTAGGCGTTCCAGGAGCGACAAGGTGTCGTGGTCCACGGCCACGTTCACATACTGGCCGCCGGAAGCCAGGAACTCACCCGCGAGACGCTCCTTTCGCTTGGCGGCCGCCAGCCCCGCTATGAGGTTCAGGCGCATCTTGACGGGGCGCAGGCCCATCTCTTCCCGGCGCTTGAGCTCGCGGTCGAAGAGCGCGAAGGTCTCCTCCGAGGGAGGGGCTCCAAACTCCTCCACAAAGGCGTGCTCCAGGCCTTCCCGGCTGGGGCTCTCGTCGTCCAGCACCGAACGAACCAGGGCCAGCTTCATTTTGGCAAAGGGGTCCGCAGGCGTCATATCTGCCTCCAGGTGAACGGCTGCTTGTTGTTCTCTTTCTCCCTTTGTAGCAAAAAGGCCCTCCCCCCTTCAATCCCTTGTTTCAGCTAAAAATATCCGGCAGAGGGAAGCCCCGCCGCCCGGAACCGGCGGGGGCGTAAAATGGCGTCGGGCAAGGCGCGCGAGCGGGAGGAGGGGGGAGCGACCTCCCTGTACGGGACCCCCTCCGGCCGCGAAGCGCAATGAGGCACCCATTCATTCCCTTCACTTTTTCCAAGGCTGCCCGCAGCCCCAACCGCCCGGAACCGGCGGGGGCGTAAAATGGCGCCGGGCAAGGCGCGCGATCAGGAGGAGAGGGAGCGTACTCCCTGTACGGGACCCCCTCCG
>JBFMHL010000164.1:0-8012 GCA_040753055.1 Thermodesulfobacteriota bacterium
ACATGGCCATGGGCATCTCGGGCGCGTTCCAGCACCTGGGCGGCCTCAAGGGCAACCCCTTCATCATCGCCGTGAACAAGAACGCCAAGGCCCCCATCTTCCAGGTGGCCGACGTGGGCGTCGTGGGAGACATCCTGGAGTTCATCCCGGCCCTCACCGAAAAAATCCAGGAAATGAAGGGATAGCAACCGACGGCTTCCCGTAAGGCCCGCCTGCTTCATCGCGCTTCGCGGGGAATATCGGTCACGTACCCGTCCGGGTACGCTCCCTTTATTCCCCGCTCGCGCCCCCTGCATCCGGGCCTTCACGAAGACCGCAATGGCTGCGACTTGATTTTAAAGCCATAATTGGCGCTCCTCCATAGAACAGGAGACAGAATATGGAATTCGAGCTTACCAAGGAGCAAACCGGCCTGGTCAAGGCGGTACGCGACTTCGCCAAGGGCGAGTTCGACAAGGAGCTGGCCCGCGAGCTGGACTCCAAGCACGAGTATCCCGAGAAGATCTGGAAGAAGGCCGCCGAGCTGGGCTTCATCGGCGTGCATTTCCCCGAGAAGTTCGGGGGCGGTGACTACGGCGTGATGGAAGAGATCCTGGTGGCCGAAGAGTTCTGCCGCGCGGACTCCACCATCGGCGCCTGCCTCATCCTGGCCGGCTTCGCCTCCGAGTGCGTGCTCCGCTTCGGAAACGAAGAGCAGAAGGCCGAGTGGCTGCCCAAGGTCGCCGAGGGCAAATGCCTGTCCTGCGGCGCTTTCACGGAGCCTGGCCACGGGTCGGACATCACCAAGCTGGACACCACCGCCGTGCTGGAAAACGGCCAGTGGGTCATCAACGGCACCAAGACCTTCATCACCAACGGCGGCCCCCTGGCGGGCTTCTACGTGACCCTGTGCCAGACCGACCCGAACGCCACGCCCAGCTACCGCGGCATCAGCATGATCCTGGTGCCGGCCAACACCCCGGGCGTCACCGCGACGAACGTCGGCGCAAAGATGGGCATCTGCATGATGTACACGGCCGAGGTCACGTTCAACAACGTGCGCGTGCCGGAGAAGAACGTGATCGGAACGCTGGGCAAGGGCTTCTACCAGCTCCTGGAGTTCTTCGACGAGAGCCGCGTGCTCATCGCAGCCCAGGCTCTGGGAACCGCCCAGGGAGCCTTCGACCGGGCGCTTGCCTACGTGAAGCAGCGCGAGCAGTTCGGCAAGAAGCTGGCCGAGTTCCAGATCACCCAGCACAAGCTGGCGGACATGGCCACCAAGATCGAAGCCGCCCGGCTGCTTACCTACAAGGCCGCATGGAACTGCGACCAGGGCCGGATTGATCCCAAGCTCACCTCCATGGCCAAGATGTTCGCGGCCCGCGCCGCCGTCGAAGTGGCGGACGAAGCCATCCAGATGCACGGCGGCTACGGCTACATGCGCGAGTACGACGTGGAGCGCTTTTACCGCGACGCAAAGATCACCGAGATCTACGAGGGGACAAAAGAGATCCAGAAGAACACCATCGCAAGCTCGGTCATCGGGAAGCTGAAGTAGAGATACAATCAGCGAAGGTGCACGCGGGGGAGGGGCAAAATCGGCTTTCTCCCCTCCCCCGCTCCCTTGCCTCCTTCCAGCAAGACTACCCGAGGCTTTCTGCCGCCCCGCCGCCTGACGCCAAGTTTTCCGCTATTCTAGGGGCCTTTTCCCGTTCGGCGGGGCGATTTGTCTTCCGCTGGGCCGTGCGCATTGATCCCTGCCCCCGTTCGTGATACCCTCCGCCCAATCCGAACAATCCGGCTTTCTTTTCTCCCACGGCGACCCCCGATCCCATGAACAAGAGATTCGCCCCTCAGGCCAAGCTCATCTCCGGCTTCGCGATCCTCATCCTGCTGGGCGCCTGTATCCTGTGCCTGCCGGGCATGACCCCCCCGGGCCACGGGATTTCCTTCGTGGACGCGCTGTTTACCGCCACCTCCGCAGTGTGCGTGACCGGACTCGTGGTACGGGACACGGGCCGAGACTTCACCCTGGCCGGACAATGGGTCATCCTCTTGCTCATCCAGCTGGGAGGCCTGGGCATCATGACCTTCTCCGCGGTGGTGCTGCTCATGCTGGGGAAGCGCACCTCCATGGCCCAGGAGGACCTGCTCCAGGACATCTTCGTCCAGTCGCCCATGCGAAGGCTGAACCAGCTCATCCTTTATGTGGTGGGCTCGACCTTGTGCATCGAAGCAGTGGGCTGCGCGCTCTACTTCTCGGCCTTCGTGGCCGACCACCCCCCGGGGCACGCTTTGTACCTCTCCATCTTCCACTCGGTTTCGGCCTTCTGCAACGCGGGTTTCTCTCCCTTTTCCGACAGCCTGGTGGGATACCGCGCCAACATGGTGGTCAACCTCACCACCATCGGCCTGATCATCCTGGGAGGCATCGGTTTTCTGGTTCTTTATGAGGTCTGGAACCGCTACGTCCTGCATCTTTACCGGGGCCAGGCCCGGCCCAAGATCCTGTCCCTGCACACCAGGCTCACGTTGCTCACCACCGCCATACTCATCGTGGTGGGCATGGTCTTCTTCCTGGCCATCGAGTGGGACGACTCCCTGGTGCGGGACAGCCTGCCAGTAAAACTCCTGGTGAGCCTCTTCCAGTCCGTGACCACCCGCACCGCGGGCTTCAACACGGTGGACATGGAGCACCTCACCAACCCAACCCTATTCATCATGATCATCCTGATGTTCATCGGCGCATCCCCCGGCTCCACCGGAGGCGGCGTCAAGACCACCACCGCCGCGGTCTTCTTCTCTCTCATCCGGACCAACCTGACCGGAGGCCACGGCGTGCACGTCTTCAACCGGACGATCCCGGCCCATACCATGGCCAAGGCCATGGCGGTCATCACGGCCTCGGTCCTGGTGGTGACGGCCGGAGGGCTGACGCTCATGATCACCCAACTGGGCGACATCGCCCACACGGAAAGCCGCGGCCTCTTTCTGGAGTATATGTTCGAGGCGGTTTCCGCCTTCGGGACCGTGGGCCTCTCCATGGGCGCCACCGGAAAGATGGACGCGGTGGGCAAGGTCATCATCATCGGGCTCATGTTCACGGGACGCCTGGGCCCGCTCACCCTGGCCTCGGCCTTGAAACCCAGGAAACGGGCAAAATACTCCTACAGTCAGGAAAACGTGATGATCGGCTGATGCGCCGGCCGGAAGAAAAGAGGCCTCCCCAGGGCAGGCCACCCATTGCGAGGGCATAGATCATGAAAGTAGGCGTAATCGGGCTGGGCAACTTCGGCACCAACGTGGTCCGGGAGCTTTTCCGCCAAGGCTTCGACGTGCTGGCGCTGGACCGGAACTCCGAGCTGGTGCAGAAGGCCCAGGAGTTCTCCACCAAGGCCGTGGTGGCCGACTGCACGGACAAGGACGCCCTTACGGACCTGGGGTTCGGAACCGTGGACGTGGCCATCGTGAGCATGGGCGAGGAGCTTTCCGCCAGCGTCCTGGCCGCCTTGTACCTCAAGGAGATGGGCGTAAAGAAGGTGATCGTGAAGGCCTTGAGCGAGGACCACCGCAAGATTCTGGAGAAAGTGGGCGCGGACCAGGTGGTGTTCCCCGAGCGGGAGGTGGCGGTGAAGCTTGCCAAAAGCATCGCCAGGCCCAACGTCCTGGACTACCTGCCGCTCTCCGAAGAGTTCGCCATCATGGAGGTCATCCCCCCTCTCCCCTTCGTCGGAAAGTCCATTCTGGACCTGGATCTCCGCAAGAACTACGGCATCCAGATCATGGGCATCGTGGACGGAAACACGAAGAAGCTCGCCATCGTGGTCTCGCCCGAACGCATCATCGGTGCCCACGACCGCCTCATCGTCCTGGGCCGGCAACAGGACGTGGAGCGCATCCGCGGCATCGCGGCGCAAAAATAAAATCTCCGCCTGCTTTGCGACGCAGCAAAGCTAGCTGCCCACCCAAAGGACGCCGGCGGGCAAATCGGTTCACTCATCTATTTTCGGGAGTTCTCGACTGCGAGGCGGGAATGCCTGCCTAGCTCCGCATCAATCGTTTGGCCTGGTCCACGGCACCCTGAATGAGCTCCTCGTAGGTGGGGTGGTAGTAAGGAAGCGAAAGCATCTGCTCCACGGTGAAGCGGGCCTGGATGCAGGCCGCCAGAAAATGGCCCATGTGCTCGCCCTCGGGCGCCACCAACTCCGCGCCGGACAGGGTGCGGGATTCCTGCGAAAAATACAGGCTGATCCGGCCCCGCTTTCCTCCCTCCAGCTTGGCGCGCCCCATGTCGGCGAAATCAACAGTGCCGGCAGCCAGGCCTTCCGCAGCTGGGTCTGCCGGCGTGCGCCCCACCTGCACCACGTTGGGGTGGGTGAACACGATGGAAAGAGCTACTTTTTCGGGCAGGGAAGACAAGGCGCCCTTCGCCACCGCGTTCTGGCCGGCCAGGATTCCCTGGTCCGCGGCGTCGTGGAAAAAGGGGCGCAGGACCGAGAAGTCACCCGCCAGAAAGACCTTTCCGTCCTGCGTGGCCAGGGTTTTGCCATCGAAAACGGGCAGGCTCCGAGCGTCCAGAATGAGGCCGGAGTTCTCCAACTTGAGCGCAGCCGCATTGGGCTTTCTGCCGGTGGCCAGGAGAACCTGGTCGAACTCTTCGATAACGGATTTTCCGGTGCCCAGGTCGGAGAGCTCGGCACGCACCCTACCCTCCGCCGAAACCAGCACAGCTTTGTGCCGGAACAGGAGCTTCAGGTTCTTCTCCGCGCCCAGGCAGGAAAGCAGCATCTCCAGGATGGCCGGGCTCCGGATGGCCGCCGCGTTCTCGGTCATCTCCGCGGCCACCACTTCGATGCCCAGCCCCGCCATGGCCTGGGACAGCTCTATGCCCACGGGCCCCAGGCCCAGGACCAGGACCTTCCGGCCCAGCTCCGTAAGCTCGAAGAACTGGTCCGTGGTGATGATTTTTCCAGGAAGGAGCCTCCATCCGGGCGGGATTGCAGGCGTGCTGCCGCAGGCCAGCACGATGCGCTCGCAGGCATAGGAAGTCTCGCCGTCGAAAAGCGTCATGGGAGCTATGAAGTGAACCGTCCGGGTGCGGATCTTTTCTCCGAAGCGCGCCCGGGCGTTCTTGGCGGTATGGGACACCAGGGCGTCACGCACCTGGCGGACCTGCGCCAGCACGGCGGCAGAGTCCGCCGGGGAAGCCGCCGCCGCCCCCTTCGCGGTGCAGGCAAAGGCCTGAGATGCCGAGATGATGGCCTTGGAAGGCATGCAGCCCACCCGCGCGCAGGTCGTGCCTTCGATTCCGCCTTCGAAAAGCAGGAAGTCATCCGTTGCCCGGGAAATGCGGGACGCCGCATACAGCCCGGCCGTACCCGCTCCCACGATGGCCGCCGCAAGACGCTGTTCGGGCATTGTCTCCTCCGGACGGGCGTCAGCTCCCGTTTGGCTTTTGCTTCTCCGGCTTTGGCGCAGGGTCTTCCAACTCGGCGCGAATGCTGTCCAGGATGCCGTTCAAAAAGCCGCCGGTATCGTCGGTGCCGTAGAGCTTTCCGATGTCCACCGCCTCGTTGATCGCCACCTTGGCCGGGACGTCCTTGCCGCGGGTCATCTCGAAAACCGCCACACGGAGCAGGTTCCGGTCCACGGCCGACATGCGCGAAAGCTTCCAGTGCTGGGAGTGCCGCGCAATGGTACGGTCCAGGTCGTCCCGGTAGGCGATGACCCCCCTGGTGAGCGCGAAGAAGAAATCCTCCGCTCCCTGTGGAGGCGGATGCTCTTTTACGAAGAGATCCAGGGCCTCCTCCGGAGGGGAGGTGGAGAAATCCAGGAAGAACAAGGCCTGCATGGCCAGTTCCCGCGCGCGCCTGCGTTTGCCCATGCCTTGTTATCCCCGGCCGAGAGCTTCCATGAGGTTCACCATCTCGATGGCCGCCATGGCCGTGGAGAAGCCCTTGTTGCCGGCCTTGGTGCCGGCGCGCTCCACCGCCTGCTCGATGGTGTCGGTGGTGAGGATCCCGAACAGGACAGGGATGCCGTAGTTCAGGCTCACGTGAGCGACGCCTTTGGAAGCCTCCGCGCAAACGTAATCGAAATGCGGCGTGGAGCCGCGGATGACCGCGCCGATGCAGATTACGGCGTCGTAGCTTTTGGATTCTGCCATCTTCTGGGCCGCCAGCGGTATCTCGAAGGCGCCCGGCACCTTCACCACCGCGATGTCCTGGTCCTTCACGCCGGAGCGGGAAAGCGCGTCCAGGGCTCCTCCCAGGAGCCGGTCGGAGATGAAGTCGTTGAAGCGTGCCGTCACGATGCCGAACTTTTTACCCTGTCCGTTTAAGCTTCCCTCGATGACTTTGGGCATTTGCCTTCCCCCGTATAGCGGTCCGTTGGGCCGGCGGGCCGTCCTCCGGCGCGAGTGAATGGGCTACCAAAAAAATGAGAACGATGATGCGCTCCCGCTTAGGGCATCTTGTCCGCGCGCAACATGTGCCCCATCTTCAGGCGCTTGCACTCCAGGTATTTCTCGTTGAACTCGTTGGCAGGGACCTCCACGGGCACCTGCTCCACAATGGAAAGCCCGTAGCCATTCAAGCCCACCATCTTCTTGGGATTGTTGGTCATGAGCCGCATCTTGCGGACGCCCAGGTCCACCAGAATCTGGGCGCCGATGCCGTAGTTGCGCAGGTCGGGCTGGAAACCCAGGCTTTCGTTGGCTTGCACGGTATCCTGCCCCGTGTCCTGCAAGGCATAGGCGCGGATCTTGTTGATCAGCCCGATCCCGCGGCCTTCCTGGCGGATATAGAGGATTACGCCGGTGCCGTCGTTCTCGATCTTCTCCATGGCCAGGCGGAGCTGCTCCCCGCAATCGCAACGCAGCGATCCGAACACGTCGCCGGTGATGCACTCGGAGTGCACCCGCACCAGGGTGGGCTTCTCCGGCGAGATCTCGCCCTTCACCAGGGCGATGTGCAGAAGCTTGTCCACGTCGTTTTCATACACAACCACCCGGAACATGCCCCCCCTCCGGGTGGGAAGCACCGTCTCCGCGGAGCGGTGCACGAAGGACTCCCTCTGCATACGGTACTCGATCAGGTCCGCGATGGTGACGATGCCGATGCCGTGCTCCTCGGAGAACTTCTGGAGCGACGGCATGCGCGCCATGGTTCCGTCTTCGTCCATGACCTCGCAGATCACTCCCGCGGGCTTGAGGCCGGCCAGCCGCGCCAGGTCCACCGAGCCTTCGGTCTGTCCCGCCCGGACGATGACGCCGCCCCTGCGGGCCCGAAGCGGGAAGATGTGGCCGGGCCGCACCAGATCGGAGGGCCTGGCGTCGTCCGCCACCGCGGTGAGGATGGTGTGGGCGCGGTCCGCCGCCGAGATTCCCGTAGTGACGCCGTGCCGGGCCTCGATGGAAACCGTGAAGCCCGTCTGGTAGGGAGATTCGTTCACTCCCACCATGGGCGGGAGGTCCAGCGCGTCGGCCTTGTCCTTGGTGAGGGAAAGGCAGATGAGCCCGCGGGCATACTTGGCCATGAAGTTGATGATCTCCGGAGTCACCTTTTCCGCGGCTATGGCCAGGTCGCCTTCGTTCTCCCGGTCCTCGTCGTCCACCAGGATCACCAAGCGTCCTTTTTTGAACTCCTCGATCGCCTGTTCCACTGTCAAACGAGCCATGATGAAACCATTCCTTGTTCTGGTTGCCGAATAAAAGCCCGGTCTTGTTCTGACGCAATCAATCAAACAAAGCCGTTTTGCGCCAGCTTGGCCAGGCTGAGACCCTTGTCCAAGGCTTTTTCGCCCTTGTTGAACGAAAGGAGCCTTTCCACGTACTTCCCTATGATGTCCGCCTCCAGGTTCACGCCGTCCCCCGGCCTCTTCCCGCCGAGCGTGGTGATCTTGGCCGTATGGGGGATCACGGAAACCGAGAAGCCCGTTTGCGAAACCGCGTTCACCGTGAGGCTCACCCCGTCCACTGCAACGGAGCCCTTCTCCACCATATAGCGCAGAACGCTTTCCGGTGCGGAAAAAGA
>JBFMHL010000165.1:0-31459 GCA_040753055.1 Thermodesulfobacteriota bacterium
TGAACAGCGAAACGGCCACCACGGGAATGACCACCGCAAGCAAAATGAGCGGAATGCCGAACACGGTGGCCTCCGCCGGCGGCAGCAACATGGGGTTCATGGGCTGACTCCTTGGGGGAAAGGGGATTGCTTCGTTTTTTTAGGAAAGGGCTTTTTGCAGCCTCTTCCCGCCCGGAACGGCGGCGCAAGCGACACGCCGCGTCAAAAAAAATGAGGCAGCATTCAGCTAACAAAAGCAAAAAAACCTTGTCAAGCGAAAATCCGGCGCGGTCCAAGGGGTTTAAGGCAGGACTCCGGGTCTGCGAGGCTCCATCTGCGTTCCGGTTGGCAGGGAGGCTTGCTTGTGCTAACAAATGCGTTCGGTTCGGCCCGCAAGGGCCGGGGGGCTCGTTGCAGAAACTGGAGGACCATTCATGACGCAAGGCCTATTGAAGGGGATGATCCAAGGAAAAACCCCGATCCACCGCAGGGATATCTCCATCGCCACCTACCCGCTGGACGACTTCAAGGTGGTGGTGGAGGGAAAGCTGAACGACGATCGGCTGGTTCCCATCTACCGGCACTGGGACAACAAGCCCCGGGCCGTGGGGCCCGTGCACGGTCTGTGCGTGCGCCTTCTGGTGGGCGAGTATCCGCTTCGCATTCTGGACGCGGAGGCGGATATGGACACGGTGCCCAACCCGGGCTGCCCGGCTGCGGCCGAGAGCGTGAAGAAGGTCATCGGCGAGAAGATTACGCCGGGCTTTTCCGACCGGGTCCGGGAGAAGATCGGCGGCGCGGCCGGCTGCACCCACCTGACGCACCTGGTGGTGGTCATGGGGCCGGCGGCTCTGCACGGGTTCTGGACGCTCTATGCCCAGCACCCGCGGACGGCGCCCAAGAGCATGGAGGAGGTGGAGGGGCTGGAGTACCTGCTCAACTCCTGCCATCTGTGGACCCCGGACGGGCCCTACGTGCAGGAGCTTCGGGAGATCATCCGGAAGATCGGCGAGAACGGGAGCAAGTAGGCACGGGCGGGCATGGGGGCTCGGGGTGCCGCGACAAGGCGCCCGCTCTCCCTCCTGCATCCGTGACGGAGTTTTCCCCCAAAGGGGCCAAAGCCCGTCGCTCGGGCATCCTTGCCCAACACGTTGTTTTCCTTAAGGTGAAAATCTTTTTCCGCCCTTCGGGCCGCACAGGGCCGCGCACGGATTCAGGTTTCCCTTATAGGAGCCCGGCGCCCCGCAAGGTTTCCTCCATGCGGGAGAAGAGCTCCATCGTATCCTGCAGAAAGGGCTGGGGAGCTTCGTCCAAGCGCTTCTGGGAAACGAAGACCATGTCGGAGTAGGCGATGACGCTCTTGCGGCCGTCGGGACCGAACAGGGTGCCGGACAGGCTCACACCCGACTCCCGTGTTTCCGTAACGCGACCTTCCACCCGGACGTGATGGCCCACCGGAACAGGACGAAGGTAGCGGACTTCCATCTTGCGGGTGACGGCGAATTTGCGTATGAAGGTGAGCAACGCCCATCCCATGGTCTCGTCCAGAAGAGTCGCCAAGAGCCCTCCGTGGGTCAGGTGCTCCCACCCGGCGTGGTTTTCGGTAAGCACGACGTCGGAAAACACGCGGTCCTTGTCCGCGAAGAAGCGCATCTTGAACCCGATGGGGTTTTTCGAGCCGCAGCAGAAGCAGTTGTAGCCGTTTAAGTTAGGAAGGGCCACCGGGGGCTGGCCGTTCCTGATTGCAGAGTCCATGGAAACCTCCGGGAAGCGGTCTAAAGGTATCGGCCGGAAAGTACCTTTTTTCGGGTTGCTTGTCCACAGACCAGGAAACGGGTCCATGAACGCCATCAAGACAGCCTATGATGCGGCCCTTCCCTACACCACTTCGGACCGGTCGCTGGTGCGCGAGCTCCTGCACCCCGAGCTCCACGGCGAGCTGCCCCTGAGCGTGAGCGAGGTGGTGGTGGCCCCCAGGGAGAGGACCGCCCTCATCGCCCATCCGGGCTCGGACCACGTATGCCACGTGCTGGAGGGAAAGGGCTTCCTGCGGGCGGGCGAGAGCTTCTACAAGGTATCGCCGCGGGACTCGGTGTTCGTTCCCCGGGGTACGGCCGTGCAAGTGGTCAACACCGGAGACTGCTTTCTGCGAGTGCTCAAGTTCTTCACGCCCGCGCAGGCGCACGATGAAACAAGGATCGTAAAGGAAGACGACCCGCCCGCGGGCCCGTAAAAGGAAAGGCGGCCGGGAGACCGGCCGGGAAGGACGCAAGAATGAAGGTTGTGCATTACGAGGACATTCCCGGAAAGTATATGGACGGCGGCCCGGTCAAGGACCTGACCGGCCGGGTTCTCATCGGCAAGCAGGACGGCGCGGACCACTTCTGCATGCGCTCCTTCGTCATCGGGCCGGGGGGCTACACCCCGCTCCACACCCATGACTGGGAGCACGAGATCTTCTGCCACCAAGGCAACGGGGCCATCTACCGGGAAGGCGAATGGGTGCCCTTCACGGCCGGCTGCTGCGCCTTCGTGCCCGGAGGCGAGCTGCACCAGATGAAGAACACCGGCACCACGCCTCTGGTGGTCGTCTGCCTGATTCCTGCGGGTCCGCCCGAGCTATAAACTCGGCCCCGCCTTCTTCCGCAAAGGCCCGCCCATGTTCCTTCCCGTGACCCGAGCGGAGCTCAGGAAGGCGCCTCCGGACATTATCCTGGTGACGGGCGATGCCTACGTGGACGCGCCCCACATCGGCGTGGCCGTCATCGGGCGCGTGCTGGAGGACGCAGGCTTCACCGTGGGCGTCATCGCCCAGCCGGACGTCTCCTCCGCCGACGCCGACATCAAAAGGCTGGGCGCGCCCCGGCTTTTTTGGGGCGTAACGGGCGGCTGCGTGGACTCGCTGGTGGCCAACCGCACGGCCCTGGGAAAGCCCCGGCGCACGGACGACATGACCCCCGGCGGCAAAAACGACCGGAGGCCGGACCGGGCCGCCATCGTGTATGCGAACCTCATCCGCCGGGCCTTCGGGAAAACCGCCCCCATCGTTTTGGGGGGAATCGAAGCAAGCCTCCGCAGGGTCTCCCACTACGACTATTGGTCCGACACCATCCGCCGCCCCCTGATCCTGGACGCCAAGGCCGACGTGCTGGTCTACGGCATGGCGGAGGAGACCGTGGTCCTCCTGGCCCGCGCCTATGCCCGCGGGGAGGACGTCCGCGGCATCCCAGGCATTGCGGTGATGGAGAAGCAGGCCCGGCCGGACTACCTGTCCGCTCCGTCCCACGAGGACTGCGTGAAGGACCCTTCGGCTTTCTCCGCTCTTTTTCCCCTGGTCATGGAGAACTCCGAGCAGCCGGGAGCCGCGGGCATCTGCCAGCCTTGCGGCGACCGCGTGCTGGTCGTCAACCCGCCGGCTGCTCCCCTCTCCCCGGCGGAGTTGGACCGCGTCCACGAGCTTTGCTACATGCGAGACGCCCATCCTTATTATAAAAGCAAAGGGGAGGTCCGGGCCGTTTCCACCATCGCGAACTCGCTTGCCTCCCACCGGGGCTGCTTCGGCGGGTGCTCCTTTTGCGCCATCGCGGCCCACCAGGGG
This sequence comes from Thermodesulfobacteriota bacterium, assembly GCA_040753055.1. Lineage (GTDB taxonomy): Bacteria > Desulfobacterota > Desulfobacteria > Desulfobacterales > Desulfatibacillaceae > JBFMHL01. The sequence goes on from JBFMHL010000165.1 coordinate 3,578, forward strand.
CGGCGGGTGGTTTCGCGCAGCGTGGCGTCGCTTCTCTCCGAGGCGCGGGCCCTTGCCAAGCTCCCCGGTTTTTCCGGCGTGATCTCCGACGTGGGAGGACCCACCGCCAACATGTACGGCATGAGCTGCCCGGTCTGGGAGAAGTCCGGGCCCTGCCGGGACCGCCTCTGCCTGTTCCCGGAGCCCTGCCGCAACCTGCGCTTCGCCCATCGGGAGCAGATCGCGCTTTTAAAGAGCCTGGCGGGTGTGGAAGGGATGAAGAGGGTCTTCGTGGGCTCGGGCGTCCGCCACGACCTGGTGACGGCGGACCGGGCATACGGCGGGCGCTACCTTGCCGAGCTGTGCGCGGGCTTTATCTCGGGCCAGATGAAGATTGCGCCCGAGCACATCGAGGACGCGGTGCTCCGGCTCATGAAAAAGCCGGGGAGGGCGGCCCTGGATGCGTTCCTGGAGCTTTTCTCCCGCGCGCGGGAGAGGGCCGGCAAAAAGGTTTTCCTCACTTACTACTTCATGGCGGCGCATCCGGGCTGCACGCTTTCCCACATGCGGAAGCTTTCCGAATACGCGGAAAACACGTTGCGCATCACTCCCGAGCAGGTGCAGGTGTTCACCCCCACGCCCATGACGCTCGCCACCCTCCTCTATGCTACGGGCCGCGATCCCGCCACCGGAGAAAAGGTCATCGTGGAGCGGGGTATCAAGGGAAAGGCCGCACAGAAAAGCGCCCTGGCCCCCGCCGGTCCCCTGCCTCAGATCCCCAGAAGAAGACGCGCGGTTCCGAAGTAGAGCAGCAAGCCCGTGATGTCCACGATGGTGGTGAGCGCCGGGCTGGCCACCACGGCCGGGTCCAGCTTCAGCCGGGCCGCGATCATGGGCAGCATGGCCCCGATGATCGTTGCGGTGACCACCTGGAGGGCCAGAGCCACGGCGATGGCGCCCCCGATCTTCACAAGAGAGAAGCCCGCCGGGATTCCCGAGTTCTGGGAAAGGAACATCACCTTGCCCCAGGACAGGAGCCCCAGAACCAGGGCCAGGAGCACCGAGACCTGCAGCTCCTTGGCGAAGACCTTCAAGAAGTCCCGCGGAGAGATCTCCCGCAGGGCCAGAGCCCGCACCACCACGGTGGCCGACTGGCTGCCCGTGTTTCCGCCGGTGTCCGCTACCATGGGCATATACAGCGCAAGGATGAGCATCTGCATCAGGGTGGCCTCGTAGCTGTGGATGATGATGCCCGAAACCAGCCCCAGGGCCGCTAGCCCCACGATCCAGTAGGCCCGGTTCTTGAAGTGCACCCAGGCCGGGGTTTGCAGGTATACTCCGGCCTCATGGCTGCCTGCGATGGCCATGAGCTTTTCCATGTCCTCGGTGTGCTCCTGGGTGATGATGTCCAGGGCGTCGTCGTGGGTGATGATACCCACCAGGGCGTCCCCGCCGTTCACCACCGGAAGCGCGATGAGGTCGTACTTCTGGATCTTGCGGGCCGCGTCCTCCTGGTCGTCGCTCACGCGGGCGAAGATCACTTCCGCGTGCATGATGTCGCGCACCAGGTCGTTGGGCCGGGCCAGGATCAGGTCCTTGAGGGACACGAAGCCCAGGAGCCTGCGGGAGGCGTCCAGGACGTATGCGTAGTAGATGGTTTCCTTGTTGGGGGCTTCCCGCCGCAGGCGCTCGATGGCCTGCGAGGCCGTCAGGTCCGGCCCCAGGGTGGCGTAGTCGGAGGTCATCACCGAGCCCGCGGTGCCCTCCTCGTAAGCGGAAAGCCTGCGGATGTCCTCGCGCTCGGCCTTGGCCAGGGCGGGAAGGATGGCCTCCTGCTTGTCCTCGGGGATGCGGCGGAACAGGTCGGCCCGGTCGTCCGGGGGCATGTCCGCCACAACTAAGGCGATCTCGTCCCGGCCCAGGGTGGTGACCAGCTCGGTCTGCAGGCCGTCGTTTAAATGGCTGAAGATCTCCGCCCGCAGGGGCAGGTCCGCGGTCTTCAAGACCGCCCAGGCCTGGTCCGGCTCCAGAGCCGAGATGAAGTCGGCCGACGCCGCCGGATGGGAGTGCTCGCAGAACTCGTGGAGGGCGGCCGTGTCGCCGGTGGCCACCAGATGGGAAAGCTCGGGTGCGGCAAGGATGTTTTTCATGGTTCATCTCCCTCGCGCCGCAGGCGGGCGCGGCCGGAGATGAACCGAGGGGCAGGCGGCTAGGGCCGGCCCGGAGGGCTCACGACATGGGCTGCGGTCCGCTTCTTCGGCGCGGGCGCGTGTTTCCTTCCGGCCCCGACCGGGGGCTGGAAGCATCTACTACTGCCTGTTCCGTCCGAATCGCCCATGGGTTCCTCTTTCAGGTGTCGTGGATTGCTACCGGCGGTTTTGCCCCCTAACTTTTTCGGGGGAAAACCGCCCGCCTTTGCCGGGCGCCATGATACTCCTCCTGGGCCGGGTGGCAAGGGGAAAATGATCGGCTTTCCCGTGCACGGCTCCCTTGCAGGGTCCCGCACGGGCGGTCCATCTTTGCCGTGCACGGAGTTTTTAATCCTCAAGCAGCTGCATTACTCATGCATCAAATGGTTTTGCATAGAACTCATCTCAAAAGAGTCTTTCTACGGGTAATATTGAATTTTAAAATACTATTTCCTTTCCCGGCGAAAGAGATTTTTACCGTTATTATGGGCACTAAACCTCGAATGGCTGCCCTTTCATCTATTGCAAAAAGTTTTGAGGAAAAGGGTGCGGGAGTGCGGAGGAGGGGGGAAAACCCAGCTTTTTCAAAAGGAGTTTTCCCCCCTCCCTCGCGATGTTCTTCCTATTGTTCTCTTTGAGATGGTTTCTAGTAGTAGATGCCGTATACCCGGTGGTAGGGCTTCCTCCGGTACCGGTCGTCCTGGCCCAGGGTCCAGAGGATGTTGTCCAGGTCCCGCGAGCTGCGCACAACCCCCTGCTCCGCCAGGGCCTGCTTGAGCCCCTCCACGGCCGCCACGGTGGCGGCGCGGATCTCCGCCTCCTCCTCCGCGCCCGGGGAAAGGGGGCGCTGCGTATCCACCTGCTCCGTCAGCTCCGGCGCATAGGCGAGCACGCCCGCTTCCCGGAGGACCTGGGGAAGCTTGTAGTCGGCAAAGCAGGTGAGCTTGTCGAGATCGCGGAAGGCTCCCGGCCCTTGGCCCGAAAAGGCGCCGGCCAGATCGGAGCCGAGGATCTGGGCGCGTTTGTAGAAGAAAACCGCCCGCCCCCGGCAGAGAGTGAAGTCGCGGAACGAGGTGAGCGCCCTTGCCGCCAGGCGGCAGAGCCGCACGGCCGAGCCCTGCGCCGCTTCCACCAATCGCTCCGGGCTGCCCGAGAAGCTTTCCCCGAGAACCCTCCCCAGCTCGTTCAGGGCGGACACCCGCTGCTCGACAAGTGGAAGGGAGCCGCGGGGGCCGATCATGTCCATGAAATCCGAAAGGGGCATGGAGGCCAGGTACCGGGGATCGTCCAGGGGCATTCCGGCCTCGAATGCGTAGGTAAGCGCCGCGGCCATGCCGTCGTAGCCCGAAAGGACGCCGCGGGAGCCCTCCTTTTCCCAACGTTTTCTGCCCGGCTCGGGGAAGAAGCAGAAGTTTACGGTCGTGAGCACCAGAACATACCAGAGGGTCTTTTCGGGGGAGCCCTGGAAATGGATGCCGTTCCGGTAGGGCAGGGGCCGCGCGTCCGCTCCTGCCAGGTCCTTGGCCAGGCGGCCCAGGGCCTCTCTGTTGATGGCCACGTGGCGCGCTTCCTCCATCACCTTGCGGCAGGAAACCACGACCTCCTGCATGTCTTTTCTCCCACGGTCCGCGGGCTCTCTTGCCCGGATTGCAAAACCTGTTTTCCTCGACTAAAGATTAAAAAATTAAATGGCGATGCTTGTTTTGGGGATGCGGAAATTCCTTTCTTCTCGAATTCGATGGGGTGTCGCCGCCGCCTCTCCACAAGCCTTTCATTCGTATTGTTGCGCAGGCTTTTGGTTCCATGTCTTATTCCGATTTCGGGATGATCTCAAGTCAACCCGGCAGCGTTCATCCTTCTTCCCCGGGCCCCCTGCCATGAAGAAGCGCAAGCTCATCAAAGCGGGCATGGCCGTGCGCCTCGTCGCGGCGCTGCTCCTCCTCTGCCTGGTTCTGGCTGCGGCGGCCGTTATCGCGGTGCTGCGCGACCCGGATCTGTTGCTGCGCCGTGCCCGCGAGTACCTGGCAGGGCAGGGGGTGGAGATTTCCTGGCAACGGGCGGGTTTGGCGTTCTCGCCCCCGCGCATCTTCCTTGACGGAGTGACCCTGTCCGCGGACGGAGCGCGCATCTCCGCCGAGCGCGTCTATGTCGAGCCGGATGTCCGGTCCCTCCTGCGGCGCGAGCCCTCGGTCAGGGTCATCCTGGTGCGGCGGGCCCGCGTCGCGCTGGCTTCCCGGCCCGGGGAACCGGAAAAGCCCTACTCCCCCCCGGACCTGTCCTTCCTGCGACGCATCTTCACCGTGCAGCGCATGCAGGTGACGGACTCGGAGGTCTCTTACGCAAGCCCGGAAGGCAGCCTGGCCCTGCGGGGTCTCGACCTTTTCCTCAACCCCCTGGCGGACGGCTCCCGCGAGATCCGGGGCAAGGCAGAGCTTGCCTGCGCGGGCAAGGGGGCGACGGCCGGGTGCGCGCTTTCCGTGGATGGAACCATGACCTCCATGCCCCGGCTCACCCTGCGCGTGGAGGCTCGGGACGGCGATACAGCCGCGCCTTCCATCCGTTCGGACTTCTCCGCCGCTGTGGACCTGGCCCTGACCGCGGAGGGCGTTACGGCACCCTCCATCTCCCTTATCGCGGAGAAGGTGACGCTCCTGCCCGGGAAGCCGGGGGAGGCATCCTTTCCCCTGGGCGCAAAGGCCTCCGGCAGCTTCGCCTTCACGGACCGCACCGGGGGGATCTCGCTGGCCGAGATCTCCGCGGGCAGCCTGGCACGGGCGTCGGGCAGCGTCGCAAGCGACCTTTCGGGGGCATTTTCCGTCACCCTGCCCGACCTGGCCGCACTCCTGGCCGCGGCCCGGCCTCTGCTCCCCCCCGCGGCGTCGGAGCTGGCCCTGTCCGGAAGTCTGCCCCTCACGGTTCAGGTGGCGGACGGCGCATTCACGGCAGGGGCCCGGCTCTCCGGGATCGCAGCCTCCTTTGCCGGGGCATCCTGCGCGGTCTCGGGCACGGCCCGGGCCGAGGGCCGGGGGTTCACGTTCACGTCCGCCGCCGCACAGGCCCTGCTGGGGCTTTCCTATTCCAGGGACGGCCGCCGTCTTTCCGGGGATCTCCCCCTGGAGCTTTCCTGGCGATCCGGAGAGCTTTCCGCCCGCACGGCCTTTTCGGGTCTGAAGGCGGAAGCGGCCCAGGGCGAGGCCGAGGTTTCGGGTGCACTGGAGGCCAGGGGCGGCTCGCTCGCCTCCCTCCGCTTCGGGGGAACGCTCGCGGCCCGGGGAAGGGCCGGGGCCGGACCCGTGGGAGTAAGCGGAATCGCGGCCCGGAGCTCGGTATCGGGTACCTTGCAGGAGATCTTTTTAAAGGACCTCATCGTTACCATTCCGGACGAGGGCCTGAGCGTTTCCGGCAAGGCGCTTCCCTTGGGCCCGCTGGAGGCCATGGCGCGGGTGGCCTTGACCCCGGACGGGCTTCGGGTGGAGGAACTGACGCTCGTCCAGGAGGACCTGGGACGGTGCTCCGGGAGTCTTTCCGTCACGCGGGAGCGGGGCCTCTCCGTCCGTCTCGCCGGCTCCGGAATATCGCTTGAAAAGGCTGCGAAGCGCGCCTCCGACATCCTAGGCCGCGACGCCCTTTCCGGCTTCATGGTTTCGGGCCGGGCCGATGTCTCGTTGGCTTACGGTCCCGGGACGCTCCTGGGCGTGGATGCCAACCTCGCGGGGCTCTCCTTTTCCTCGCCCGACGGAGCCTGGATGGGCCAGGACCTTTCCGTGGAGGCGTCGGGCCGCTTCCACACCCTTTCCCTCCCGCTGGCCTTCACGGCCCGGACATCGGCCGCGCAGGGAGAGCTCCTGGCGAAAACGATCTACCTGAACCTTTCCAAAACCGGGTTTTGGGCGGAAATGTCGGGCTCGGCGGAAAAAAGCGGGATCAAGGGTGCAAAGGCTTCCGCTACCCTGAGGGACATGCTTTCCGCAAGCGCGAAGGGAGACGTCTCCTTTTCCCGCGATCTTTCGCTGGACGTCCGGGCCGCCACCAAGGACCTCTCCCGTGTCTATACGACTTTCGTGGCCGAGCCCATGGCCTCGTCCCGGCCGGATCTCGCCAAGCTCTCGGTCACGGGCGAGGCGGAACTCAGTGCCAGCGTGCAGCGAAACGAGGAAACCCTCTCGGCAACGGGCACAGCCCGGGTCCGGGGAGCCCAGGTTTCTCGGAAGAACGAAAAGGCCCTGGTGGAGCAGGCCTCGCTCTCCCTGCCCTTCTCCTGTTTTTTCGGGAAGCGGCCCGAAGGTCCGGCGGGGCTTCCCCGTTCCGGGACCTTCAGCGCCGCCAACCTGAGGCCCTTCCCAGGCGCCGAGACCGGCCCCGTTTCGTTGCCCGTCTTCTTGTGGGCCAACCGCCTGGAGGTCCGGGGGAAGCTTCCGGTGGCGCTTTGGGGCGGGACCGCAACGGTTTCCGACCTGGCGGTGGACCGCGTGTTTTCGCCGGAGTTCTCCGGAACCCTGGACGCCGCCCTGGACCGCATCAGCCTTGAGGACATGGACACCGGCCGAGTGAAGCTCTCCGGCTCGGTTTCCGGCAGGCTTTCCCCGATTGCCTTCGATGCGAGGGCGCTTACGGCCGGAGGAGACCTCTCCGGCGCGTTTTTCGGAGGCAGCCTGCGGATCTCCGGCATCTCGGCGGCCGACCCCCTTTCGCCCAACCGGGTGTTGGGCGGGGACATGGAGCTTTCGAAAGTGGACCTTCTTTCCTTCACCACGGCCCTGGGCGCTGGCACGGTGACCGGCCGCGTGGACATCGGGGTTGCGGGCCTGCGCTTGGCCCACGGCCAGCCCGTAGCCTTCCGGCTCACGGCCCGGTCTGTAAAGGAGAAGGGAATTCCCCAGGACGTGAGTCTGGCCGCGGTGAACTCCATCTCGGTGATCTCGTCGGGCCAGGGCATCACCAGCATGGGAGTGGGGCTGCTCACCAAGGTGTTTTCGGATTTCCCCTATCAGGAGCTGGGCTTTTCCTGCACACTCAGGAACGACGTGTTCTCCATCCGAGGCCTGGTCCACGAAAACGGCATGGAGTATCTGGTCAAGAGGCCGTTCTTCCGCGGCATCAACGTGGTGAACCGCAACCGCGACAACACCATCAGCTTCTCGGACATGCTCAAACGCATAAAGAGGGTGAGCGAGAGAACGGGAAGCGACGGAGAAGGCCGGGCGCATTGACAGGAAGGGCTGCATGGATTAGTAAAAGCAAAACCGGGCAAGCCCCGGGCGTACGGGCGCCGCAGAGGCGCCGACCATTACCCAGAGGTTTTTATGTACTCCAAGATGCTGCTTCTCCGCTTCCCCAAGGACTCCGCCCAGGAGCCCGTCGTCTGCAACCTGGCGCGGCAGTTCGATCTCACGTTCAACATCTTGAACGCCACCATCTTCCCCCGCAAGGAAGGGCAGATGGTCCTGAAGCTTTTCGGCACGCCCCAGAACTTCGAGGCGGGAGTCCGCTATCTGAAGGAGAAGGGCGTCACCGTGAAAAATGCGGGAGAGGAGGTCCACCGCAACGACGAGGTCTGCACCCACTGCGGCACCTGTACGGCCGTTTGCCCCACCGGGGCCTTGTCTCTCAAGCGTCCCGAGATGGAGGTAGTGTACGACTTCGAAAAGTGCAGCGTGTGCAAGCTGTGCGTCGCCGTCTGCCCCCCCCACGCCATGGAGCTGCGCCCCCTGGACGAGAACGGGACCAGCTTTCCGGTTTCCTAAGAAGCGCATGATTCCGGCGTTTGAACGAAGCGATATCCGGCAGGGCTCCCGACCATGAGGGATAGGATCGCCATCGCCATGAGCGGAGGCGTGGATTCCCTCATGGCAGCGGCCCTTCTAACGGAAGCGGGCCACGAGGTCTTCGGCCTGCATTTTTTTTCCGGCTTCCAAGGATGCAAGGCCCTCCCGGAAAGCCTCGTCCGGGCCTGCGCGCTTCTGGGCATGGAGCTTTTCGGCGTTGATCTTTCCGCCGAGTTCTCGGCTCATGTAACCGATTTTTTCGTTTCCTCCTACGCCCGGGGCCTTACCCCCAACCCGTGCATGGCCTGCAACCGGGCCGTGAAGTTCGGTGCGCTCCTGGAGCGGGCCCGGGGAATGGGAGCCTCGCGCCTGGCCACCGGCCACTATGCTCGTCTCGTGGAAGCACCCGGCGGAGGCAGGGCTCTTGCAAAGGCTATGGCTGGAGAAAAGGACCAGTCCTACTTTCTGGCGCTGGTCCCGAAAGAAAGGCTTGCCCTAACGGAGTTTCCCCTGGGGGGGCTTTCCAAGGAGCGCGTGCGGGCCATGGCCGCGGAGCGCGGCCTTTCCGGGCTGGTGAAGACGGAGAGCCAGGAGGCCTGCTTCCTTGGAGATGGAAGTCTGCGGGAGTTCCTGGAACTCGCCGGGCTCGCCCCCTGCCCCGGACCCATCGAGGACGAGGCTGGAAAAATCCTGGGCACGCACCAGGGGGTGCACGCCTACACCGTGGGGCAGCGTCGGGGCATCGGCGTTCCGGCTGCGACGCCCTTGTATGTATTGGAGCTGGACCCGGCCCGGAATCGGCTGATCGTGGGGCCGGAAGAGAGGCTGTACGCACGCACCGCCAGGGTCCGGGAGATCAACTGGCTCGTCGCCCGGCCGACGGACCCCCTGCGTGTGGCGGCGCGCATTCGCTACCGGCACCGGGAGGCGGACGCCACCCTGGTGCCCGCGTCCGATGGAAGCGCCGCGCTTTGCTTCGATCATCCGCAGAAGGCTGTCACGCCGGGGCAGGGGGCGGTTTTTTATCAGGGCGACAGGGTCTTGGGGGGCGGTTGGATCGAGAACGCGGCTCCGTGAGGCTTTCCATGCTTTTTTACAGCGGGGAAAATTTGGGGTTGCTTCTTTTTTGCGGTAATGCCAAACTGTTATCCTCTGTGATTGATTAGAGGGCCAGACCCCTGCTCCTGCGGGGTGCCGCATGAATGCGGTTTGCAGCCGCGAGCCCGCCGTGTCCGGGCAGAGGCCACGGGCCTCCGGCTGCGGGACGCAGGGATATCAGCAACCAAAAACTCCATCGTTTCACCGGTTTGTCTATGCACGAGCCAGAGCAGAGAGAAGAAGGCGTGGCAAGGAAATCCTGGCCTTTGCTCCTATTGGCCACTGCCATCGTCGCCTATCTCACTTTGCTTCTTTTAAGCATTCCCTTTCCGGACGTCTTTCACGTCATCGGCTTTTCCGTCTTTGATCCGGATTACGATCTGTACAACGTCTATCTGCTTTCGGTCCTGATCCTGCTTACCTGCTCTTATCTCCTGGCCACCCAGGGTCGTCTCCGCCACTATCAGGCGGCCTTTTCCCGGGAGCGGGAGGCCTCCGAGAAGCTGGAAAAGGACGTGGAGATTCTGAGCAGCCTTCTGGAGGTGAGCTCGGGGATCAACTCGCAGCAGAAGCTCTCCGACATCCTGGACACCATTACCCGGGAGATGATCCGCTGCTTTCGGGCCGACCGCTCCTCCATCATGCTCCTGGACGAGCCGACCCAGACTCTCAAGACGGAGGCCTGCTCCGGGGTGGACGCGGAGAAAACGAAGGACGCCCGCATCCCCTTGGGAAAGGGCGTATCCGGCTGGGTCATGGCCCACGCCCAGCCCCTTCTCATCAACGGCCAGGCGGACGCCAACCGCTTTCCGGGTCTCATCAAGAAGAGTTCGCCCATCGCCTCCTCGCTTTGCGTGCCCTTGCGGATCGCGGAAAAGAGCATCGGCGTTCTGAACGTCTCTCTCATGGGTGCCGACCGCTCCTTCTCGGAATCGGACCTGAAAGTCCTCACCATTTTCGCCAACAACGCAGCGGTGGCCATCCACAACTCGATGCTGCAAAAGGAGAAGGGACGCCGCATCCGCTTACAGACCATGCTGGGGCAGCTCCATTCGCCCCAGGTGGTGCAGAAGCTGGTGGAGAAGTACGAGGACGGGGCGAAGCCCACCAAGATGCGGGAAAAGGTGGAACTCACCGTCTTGTTCTCCGACATCCGCGGCTTTTCCGGGATGCTCCACTCCGCCGCCCCGGAAGTCATCATGAGCTTCCTCGATGAGTTCTACGCCGTAATGAACAAGGCGGTCTTTGACAACGAGGGGAGCATAGACAAGTTCATCGGCGACGAGGTCATGGCTTTTTTCGGGGCCCCTATCCAGCTTCCCAACTCCTCCAAAAGCGGGCTTGCAACCGCCTGGAAGATGCAGGAGTATTTCCGCTCCCTCAAGGTCAAATTCGCGGCGCTCTCCCCCTACTTCGGAGAGTTGGGCCTGGGGATAGGCATCAACACCGGCGAGGTGATCGTGGGAAACGTGGGGTCCAGCACCCGCTACGAGTACACCGTCATCGGCAACGCCGTGAACCTGGCGCGCAGGCTCTGCGCCTATGCGGAGCCCGGCCAGATCCTGACCACGGCGAGCACCCTCGAGCTTGCAGGGGAAGCGGTGGCCGGTAAAAAGCTCGCCGACATCCAGTTCAAGGGAATTCCCGGGCCGGTTGCCGTTTTCGAGGTGATCCAGGCCGAGGAGGACTAATTGGCCGGGCATGCAACATATGCACGAACGGGATGGTTCGGGGCCTCGGAGCGGCTATTGGAAAAGTTTGGATTTTTACAACTTGGCGTGCTATATTGAAAAATCCGTATCACGAGTAAAGGCGAATCGTTCGTATCAGCGCGATTTCCGCCGGGACGGTTTCTTTCCTGTTTCCCGGTCCGGATTGAGAGCCGGCTGCCAAGAGCCGGACAGCGCATCTGGGGAACAAAACCGCGCAGTCGGGTTTTTGCGCGGAGGTGATTGCGCGGGCGGCTTCGGATGGATCTGAGAACACAGATACAATCGCTCTTCAAGGAAGCCGAGATCTATCGGCAGCAAGGCCTGTTGAGCGAGGCGAAGGCTAAGTACCAGACCGTCATCGGCCTTTTGCAGAAAAATCCCAACATCAAAAACCAGCAGCAGCTCCTGGACGCCATCAGCAAGAAGGTGAAGGCGGTCCAGCTGGAGATGCGGGAGCTGGAAGATGCGCTGGGGCCGGACGAAGAGGTTTCCGGAAACGTTCAGGACCTGGTCAAGGGATTCTTCGCCTCGCCCGCCGATGACAAGGACAAGGGCGCGGCCGCCTTCAAAGGCGCCATCGCGCTTGCCCAGCTGCGCCAGTTCGAGCGGGCCCTGGCGGAGTTTTCCAAGCTTCTGGACGTGGAAGAGTTCCGCATCAACGCTGCCAAGAACGCGCTCAAATGCCACTTGGCGCTGTCCTCCGTGGACGGGGCCGTAAACCAGTTCAACGAGTGGGTGAAGGACGGACGCTTCACCAACGAGCAGGTGGAGGGCGTGCGGGTCTTCTTCGAAGATTTCATGAAGAAGAAGGGCATGCCCGTGAACCTGGCCCGCAGGGAGGAGGCCGCGCCGAAACGGGAAGAAGCCCCCGTCTTCGAGGAGCCATCCTTCCCGGGAGCCGAAACCGAGGTCACCGGCCTCAAGATAGCCCCCAGTGCGGCCGAGATCGCTGCCGAAGCGGCCGCGGAAGAGGCCCTGGAAGGAGAGCAGATCGAAATCTGCTCCCTGGAGATCACGCCCGAGGCGGGCCCCCGCCTTGGCCAGCCCATCGAGTTCGACGTTTCCGCCCAGACCGGAAACCGGCTCACCATAACCGTGCCCGCCCGGGACGCGGCCTATATCGAAGGAGTGGAGGTGGGCCAGAGGCTCAACAAGCTCCAGTTCTTCTCCCACTTCGTCATGTTCTGGGGCACGGGCATCGTGCTCGCCAAACGCAAGATCGAATCCGGCACCCGCAAGGGAGACTGGACGCTTTCCATTCGCATGGAAAATCCGGGAACCATGGGAGGCTGACCCGGTTTTCCCTTTTCCTGTTCCGCATTTTCAATACTCCTCCAACAGTTTGCGCAAGGCCTTTCCGGCCGGTTGTGAAGAATTCCCCTTTGTTTTCACGGGATATGGACAGGGGCGAAATCTGCATTAATTTATAATAAATGTAGATACGACAAGGCTTTGCGGGATTTCGGGAATCTTCTGCGGCCGAAGGGGTGCGGCGTGCCAGGGAGGTTCCCATGCCGATTTTCCAATAGAAGGCCAAGCAGTCTTCACCCAAGGGAGGCGGCCATGAGCGTAAAAAAGCAGTATCTAAAAAAACGCAATGCCTGCAAGGTAACGTTCTCCTTGCCCAAGGAGGCTGCCGAAGGGGCAAAGAGCGTGCATCTAGTGGGCGAGTTCAACGACTGGAGCACTGCCGGAACGCCCATGAAGAAATCCAGGAATGGGGACTTTTCCGTGACCCTGGAGCTTGCCTCGGGCCGGGAGTACCAGTACCGCTACTTGGTGGACGAAACCCGCTGGGAGAACGACTGGGCCGCGGACCGCTATGTTCCCACACCGTTCGGCAACTCGGAAAACTCCGTTGTGGTGGTCTGACGGGCTGTGGGCCGGGAAGCGACCAGCTGCGCCCCGAGCGTTGCAGAGCCGGCCAGGGCCGCCAAAGATCCGCTCAACCTCCAGTCTTCTAGTTTAACATTCTGATATAATAATATTTTTTATTTATCCCCTGGGGAGGAACTCATGGCAGAGCAAACCGGCATGGGGAGAAGGGACTTTCTCAAGGCCGCCGGAGTGGTCCTGGCCGCCGGAGCGGGCGCGATGCTGGGAGGAGCCCCCGCCTTGGCAAAGGAAAAGTCGGCTGCGGAGATCGGGCTTTCGCTGCCTCCCCTGCCCTACGCCCCCTCCGCCCTGGAACCGGTCATCTCCGCCCGGACCGTGGAGTTTCATTACGGCAAGCACCACAAGGGATACGTGGAAAAGACGCAAAAGCTCATCGCCGATACCGATTTCGCCGGAATGGACCTCTGCGCCATCATCCGACGCGCCAAGGGCGATTCGCGGTACACGGCCATTTTCAACAACGCGGCCCAGGTCTTCAACCACACCTTCTACTGGAACAGCATGAAGCCGGACGGCGGCGGGCAGCCCACGGGAAGGATGGCGGACCTCATCGTGTCCTCCTTCGGAACCTTCGACCGCTTTCGCAAGGAGTTCGCGGACGCGGCCACGGGACAGTTCGGTTCGGGCTGGGCGTGGCTGGTGAAGGACGGAGACCGACTGGCGGTCATGGCCACCGCGAACGCGGACACTCCCGTCGCCGAGGGGAAGACGCCCCTATTAACGATTGACGTCTGGGAGCATGCATATTACCTGGATTACCAGAACCGCCGGGCCGACTACGTGAACGCGTGGCTGGACAGGCTGGTCAACTGGGACAACGCCGGAGCGAACCTCTGATCCGGCCTCCGGGCTTTCACCGGAAAACAAACCAAACCGCAAGGCAAGCATCCATGGGAAAAGCACTGGTCGTCTACGCGACCCGCACGGGAAACACGCGGGCCATAGCAGAGCTCATCGCGGAAGGAATCCGTTTCGCCGGACACGAGTCCGTGGTGAAGGAAACCAAGGACATCGCCAAGGCCGAGGACCTTGCCGGCTTCGACGCCTATGTGTTCGGCGCGCCCACCTACCACGGCGAAATGATCCAGGCCATGAAAACCTTCCTGTTCCTGGCGGAGAAGGCCGAGCTCAAGGGCAAGGTGGGAGGCGCCTTCGGCGCCTTCGGCTGGAGCGGAGAAGGCTTTGCCCGCATCTACGACACCATGAAGAACATCTTCGCCATGAACATGGCGGGCGACGCCCTGCGGCTCAAGAACGCGGACCTGGGAGGGGGAGTCCAGATGGCCCAGGGCTACGGCCGCGACATCGGGAAGAAGATGGGATAGCCGGGCTGGCGATCCTTTTATTATCACATCCCGGAGAGGCATTCGGGCGGGAAGCGGGAGCGGCACGGGCGGGCTGCGCATGGCATGCGGCCGAGCCGGCGGAGCACGCTTTCCGATTCCTCGTCCGGTTGCGACGGGCGCGAGCGGAGTTTATGCATGAAGCGTTTCCCCTATGAGCGGGGCGTGGTCCGGCTGTCGGACGGCGTCTACGCTTTTTTATTTCCCGACGGCTCCTGGGGCCGCAACAACGCAGGGCTCATCACGGACCAGGGCGAAAGCCTCGTGGTGGACACCCTCTTCGACCCGGCCCACACGCGGTTGATGCTGGACGAGTACCGCGAGTGCGGCGCCCTCGCCGGCCCGGTTTCGCGCCTGGTCATCACCCACGCAAACGGCGACCACTGGTACGGAAGCGAACTCTTTCCCGAAGCCGAGATCATCGCCACCCGCGCCTGCGCCCGGGAGATGGAAAAGACCCCGCCGGGCTTTCTGGCCGACACCATGTCCATGGCCTCCCATCTGGGCGGTCTGGGTGCGTTTTTTTCGCGCTGCTTCTCCGAGTTCGACTTCTCCCGCAGCCGCCCGCGAAAGCCCACGCGGCTTTTCGAGGGCGAGCTGGAGATCCGCGTGGGTCGCAAGACGGTGCGCCTTGTGGAAGCGGGCCCGGCCCACACCCAGAGCGATCTCCTGGTCTTCGTGGAGCCCGACGACATCGTCTTCGCCGGCGACATCCTGTTCTACCGGGTCACCCCCGTTCTGTGGGAGGGCCCGCTGGAAAACTGGATGGCGGCGCTGGATCGCCTTCTTGCCTCCGACGCGAAGCTCTTCGTTCCCGGCCACGGCCCCGTGTGCGGAAAGGAAGGCCCCATGGCGGTCAAGGGCTACTTCCAGTTCATCCAAAGCGCGGCCCGCGCCTTTCTCGATGCCGGCGTGGATGAAGCAACGGCCGCCCGGAAGCTCATGGGCAAGCCCTTTCCCGCGTGGGTGGACCCGGAGCGCTCCGCCATCAACCTTGGCACCGTCTATCGCCATCTTTCGGGAAACGACCGGGCGGCCAACGTGCCCGACCTCTTCCTTCAGATGGCCCGATTGGCGGGGTTCCCGGGATGACGGAGAAGCGCAGGAACGAAGCGGGCGGGCAGAGCCCGGCGTTCGCCGGGGCCGCGGAGAAGGCGCGCCCCGTAAAGCGCACCGTCAAGTTTTCCCGCAACGCCCGCAATGTCTTCCTGCACCTGCTCACCCAGTGCAACCTGCGCTGCCGGCATTGCTACATCAACCCGGCCCAGCACGGACGGAACATTCTGTCCGTCGCCACGGTGGAACAATGGTTGGCCGCCCTGGCCCGGCCGGACGCGGAGACCAACGTGGTGTTCCTGGGAGGCGAGCCCACCCTGCACCCCGATCTCTCCCGGGCCGTGCGCGCCGCGCGGAGCCTGGGCTATGCCAGCGTCACCATTGACACCAACGGCTACCTGTTCCACGACATCCTGGACAAGGTCACACCCGGCGAGGTGGACGCCTTGTCCTTCTCCCTGGACGGGCCGGAGCCTTCCGTGAACGATCCCCTGCGCGGCGCGGGCTCCTTCGCAGCCTGCGTGGCGGGCATGGAGAAGGCCGCGGAAAAGGGCTTCCGGCTTTCCGCCATCTTCACCGCCGGCGAGCACAACCTGGAAAGCCTGGGAAAGATGCCGGAACTCCTGGCCGGTCTGGGCGTCTCCCGTTTCTTCATCCAGGTCATCGGACTTCGGGGAAGCGCGGCGAAGACGCCGGAGACCATCCGCCAGGTGGAACGCGAGCGCTGGGAAATCCTGATCCCGATGGCGGCCGAAAAGGCGGCCGGCCTGGGGCTTACCGCCGTCTACCCCAAGGTCTACCTGCGGCCCGGCGAGAAGTTCGAGTGTGCGGGAAACGTGGCCGACAACACCTTCATATTCCCCAACGGCCGGGTGTACCGCTGCCCCTTGTGCGAGGATTACCCCTTGCACTCCCAACGTTTTTTTCGGGGCCGCCTGCAGAATCGCCGCGGCATCACCGAGCGGGAGCTTTTCCGCCTGGACATTCCCGAAGGCTGTGTCATGAACCGGCTCGTCCAGCCGGGAAACGTCTCCTACGGCCGGGACGGGAAGCCGCTCCTAAGAATTGCCTGCTGCATGCTCAAGGAGGAGATCAGCCCGGCGCGATGACGCAAGAGCGGGAAGGAAATACGGGGCGGCTTGAGGAAGGGCAGGGTCCGGACCTTTCGCTTTTCGGCCATGCCTTAGCCATGTTCCGGGCGGGTGTGGCCGCTGCGGAACCCGGAGAGTGCGTCCGGCGGGCTTTGGAGATGGAAGGCCCGGATTGCATGCGAGCGTGCGGGCAATCCTTTTTTCTCCCGGACTTCGACCGGGTCCTGCTGGTGGCTGCGGGCAAGGCCGCCTGCCCCATGGCGGAGGCCGCGCTCTCCCTGTTGGGCGGGCGCGTTTCCGGCGGCATCGCGGTCACCAAGTACGGCCACGCCGCCGGATGGCGCAGGCTTCCCGTGCGCGAGGCGGGCCATCCCCTTCCCGATGAAGCCGGGCTCGCTGCAGCCCGCGAGGTCCTCTCCGTGGTTTCTTCGGCCGGCCCCCGGGATTTGGTTTTGTTCCTTTTCTCCGGCGGCGCTTCGGCGCTTCTCAGCCTCCCGGCTCCGGGCATCAGCCTGAAGGACAAGATCCAGACCACCTCCGCCCTGCTCGCCTCGGGCGCTCCCATTGCGGCCATGAACGCCGTCCGCAAGCATCTTTCCGCGATCAAGGGCGGGCGGCTGGCCCAGGCCTGCCCCGAGAGCGACCAAATTACCCTGGCCCTTTCCGACGTCATCGGGGACGATCTTTCCGTCATCGCCTCGGGGCCCACCTTTCCCGATTCCTCCACCTTCTCCGAATGCCTGGGCATCGTGGACGGCTACGGCCTCTCCAGTGCGCTTCCCGCGCAGGTTCTGGATCGTCTCCGCGCGGGCGCCAGGGGGGAGCTGCCGGAAACGCCCAAGCCCGGAGACCCGGCCTTCTCCCGCTCCTGCTTCCGGGTGGCGGGAAGCCTGGCCCAAAGCCTGGAAGCGGTGATGCAAAAGGCCCGCAGCCTCGGCTTTCATCCCTTCCTGCTTTCCCCGGAGGTCTCCGGCGAGGCCCGGGAAGCGGCCCGCTCCCTCTGCGGCCTGGCACGGCAAGCCCAAGCCGGGGAAGGGCTGGTCCCGCTTCCGGCCGTCATCGTGGCAGGAGGCGAAACCACCGTTACCTTGCGCGGCAAGGGCCTGGGCGGCCGCAATCAGGAGATGGCCCTGGCCGCAGCCCTGGAGCTGGACGGCCTTCCGGGCCTCGGGCTGCTCGCCTGCGGAACCGACGGTACCGACGGGCCCACGGACGCCGCCGGCGCCTGGTCCGACGGGACCACCGCGCCGCGGGCGCGTTTCAGGGGGCTTGATCCGGCGACCTTTCTCGGCAATAACGACTCCCACTCCTTTTTTCGTCAAGCCGGCGGCCTGGTGCATACCGGCCCCACGGGCACCAACGTTATGGACATCTACCTGGCGCTGGCGGGCGGCAGGGAATGAAGAAGAGATCCAAGGGCTGCTTTTCAAGTGCAATGGACTGCAAAAGCCAATGGCGGAGTCATCGGGTGGAAAAAGTCCTCGACAAGGCGAAACCCGGGCCCGCGTCCTTTTTCCCTCCGCCTCCTTGCCCTTGGCGTTTTCGCCTCATCTCATAACGACTTTTTGTGTAGAAGCTGTTTCATAACCCCGGATCACGTTTCAGGGCAAGGCCCGGAACGCCGCCCTGGGGCGTCAGATGGGGTTATGAAACAGCTTCTAACAGCCCCATCGTAAAAAGCGAGGCTCCATGCACCCGTACGATCAGGACATCGCCGTTGTTGAAGAAACCCCCGGCGTTTTCTCGGGCCGGGTAACCAACGGCTGGTCCATCGCCAACGTCCCCAACGGCGGATACATCCTCTCGCTGGTGGCCAACATGGCCAGCAGCTCCACCGAAAAGCGCGGAACACCCATTCTCACCGCCAACTATGTCTACCGCGGCCAGCCCGGTCCCTTCCGGGGCGAGGTGGAGAAGATCGCCGGCTCCCGTCAGTACGACCGCTTTCAGGTGCGGCTTGCCCAGGAAGGCGCGGAAAGGGTCCGCGCCTTCTGCACCTTCCGGGAGCAGAACGGGCTCTGCGCAGAGAGGCGCTACGAGCAGGACCCGCCGGTCCTCGCTCCGGTCGAGGAGTGCGTCGCCATCCCCCGGATGCCCGGCTTTACCCTCTACGACAACGTGGAGGTGCGCCTGGACCCCTCCTGCGCCGGATGGATGCTGGGAAGCCCAGCGGCGGTTTCGGAGAGCAAGGGCTGGTTCTCCTTCCTCGAGCAAAGGCCTCCGGACCTCTTTTCCGTGATTCTGGCCGCCGACGCCTTTCCCCCTGCCATCATGGCCAGCCAGGGGATTCTTCCCTGGGTACCCACCATCGAGCTTTCCGTGAGCATTCGAAATCTTCCGGAAACCCGGTGGCTCGCGGGCCGCTTCCGCACTCGCTACGTGGACTGCGGCATTTTGGAGGAGGACGGCGAGGTCTGGGATGCTAACGGCCGCCTCTGCGCCGTTTCCCGCCAGATCGCCCAGGTCAGGGGACAGGCTTGAGAAGCATTCCGGAGGAAGCGTAGGCTCCCCGTCGGCCTTCTTTCCCGAGAAGCCGCCGCCAGAGGTTCTGGGGATCGAAGCGGGGCGCTCTCCCTCCGGCCCGACAGCTATCGGCCTTCCTTCTGTTCCGCGGGCGACTGGAAAAATCCCGCCCCTCCGGAACCCCTCAGGCCCTCCGGCCGGAACCGGGCCTCTTCCATGCTTCCGATAGCTATTGCTGCCACAATATGTTGTGGCAGCAATAGTGCCTCTTGCACGCCTTCCCTCCATTTCTTATTTCTTCCCTTCAAAAAAGTGTTGCATTCTTGATTATTGCATCGCAATTGCCGTAGTTTTATGCTTTTAATGGCTGTCTTTGGTCGGCCGCTTCGCGGGAACAGGGGACCCGCACCGGGAGAGCGGCGGGGAAGGCGCACCCGAAGCTCTTTCATCGGCAGAGGGACAAAAGGCGGGGCGGCCCGCCGTTTGCCCCCACCATTTCCCTTAAGGGAGGTTTTCCATGGATCTGAAGAACCAGGTAGTTCTCATCACCGGCGGTGGAAGCGGCATCGGAAGGATCATGGCGAAGAATTTCGCCAAGGAAGGCGCCCGCGTGGTGCTCTGGGACATCAACGAAGCGGGGCTCAAGCGCACCGCCGACGAGATCACCGCCCACGGCGGCGAGGTCCACACCTACGTGTGCGACGTTTCCAAAAACACCAACGTCTACAAGGCGGCCGAGCAGCTGGAAAAGGAAGTGGGCCCGCTGGACGTTCTGGTGAACAACGCCGGCATCGTCACGGGCAAGACCTTCCTAAAGACCACCGACGAGGAGGTCAAACGCACCATTGACGTGAACACCATGGCCCATTTCTGGACCGTCCGGGCCTTTTTGCCGGGGATGATCCGCCGCGACCACGGCCGCATCGTCACCATCGCCTCCTCCGCCGGGTGGGTGGGCGTCGCGTCCCTCTCCGACTACTGCGCCTCCAAGTTCGCCAACGTGGGCTTCCAGGAAGCCATCCGCCAGGAGCTCCGCAAGGAGGGCATCAAGGGCGTCTCCACCACCCTGGTCTGCCCCTACTTCATTGACACCGGCATGTTCAAGGGCGTGAAGACCCGCTTCAACTTCCTGCTGCCCATCTTAAACGAGAACAAGGTGGCGGAGAACGTGGTCAAGGCCGTCAAGAAGGACCGCAAGCTCATCTGCCTGCCGCCCTTCATCTACACCGTTCCCTTCTTCCGGCTGATCCCCACCACCGTCATGGACGTGGCGGCCGAGTTCCTGGGGGTCTCCTCCTCCATGGACGAGTTCGTGGGAAGAAGCAAGGCGGACGTGGCCAAGATATCCAAAGCCAAGACCAAGAAATCCGCAGGAACTGCGGCATAACAGGATGTACGCGTGACCCTGATCCGAAGCGGACCGGCCGCCGCTGATGCCGACAGCCGGTCCGCTTCGCGGCAATAAGAACCCCGCGGGCGCAACAAAATGGCCGAGGAGAAAAAAGTCGGCGTAGCGAAGATCGAGGACCTGCGGGTCCTGGTGGTGGACGACGAGGACATTGCCCTAAAGACCCTCGTCCACATCCTGCGCAAGGAAGGCTACAAGGTCAAGGGAGCCCCGGACGGAGAGAAGGCCCGGGCGCTCATCTGCGCCGAGCCCTTCGACATCGTCCTCACCGACCTGGTCCTGGGCGCGGTGGACGGCCTGGAAGTCCTCTCCGAGGCCAAGCAGGCCGACCCCGACTGCGAGGTCATCGTCATCACCGGCTACGCCAGCGTGGATGCCGCGGTGTCCGCCACCAAGAAGGGCGCCTTCCACTTCCTCCAAAAGCCCGTCAAGCCCGACCTTCTCCGCTCCATCGTCTCCCAGGCCGCGCAGAAACGGCTTTTGGGAAAAAGGGTGCGCGAGCTGGAGCAGAAGGTGGCGGACCAGCAGACCGCCATCATCGGGTCCAGCCCCAAGATCGCAGCCATCCGCAAGCTGGTGGCCCAGGTGGCCGCCTCCGACGCCTCCGTTCTCATCTGCGGCGAGTCCGGCACCGGCAAGGAGCTGGCGGCCCGCGCCCTGCACGACGCCTCCGACCGCGCGACAAAGCCCTTCGTGGCCGTGAACTGCGCCTCGTTCACCGAGGAGCTTCTGGCCAACGAGCTCTTCGGCCACGAAAAGGAAGCCTTCACCGGCGCCACCCGCACCCGGCCCGGTCTCCTGGAAAGCGCCCACGAAGGGACCGTGTTCTTCGACGAGATCGGGGACATGCCGCTCAGCATGCAGGCCAAGCTCCTGCGCGCCATCCAGGAAAAGGAGATTCTGCGGGTGGGCGGCACCCAGGCCGTGCCCGTGGACGTCCGCGTCATCGCCGCCACCAACAAGGACTTAAAGGAGCTCTGCGAGCTCAACCGCTTCCGCCTGGACCTCTACTACCGCTTGAACGTCATCACCATGCGCATGCCCACCCTGGCCGAGCGCAAGGAGGACATCCCTCTGCTGGCCGGCTTCTTCCTCGGCCGCTTCGCCGCCAAGGCCGGCAAGAAGATCACGGGCTTCTCCGACGATGTCATGGAGATCCTGGCCGGCTACGACTTCCCCGGAAACGTGCGCGAGCTCATGAACATCGTGGAGCACGCCTGCTCCCTGTGCCGCACCGACTTGATCCGCGTGGAAGACCTGCCCCCGGACCTCACCGGAATGAAGCCCTTCACCTTCCGCCGGGAGGACGGACGCATCAAGACCATGGAGCACATGGAGCGGGAGTACATCCAGTGGGTCCTCAAGCAGACCAGCTACAACAAGACCCGCGCCGCCGAAGCCCTGGGCATTGACCGCGTCTCCCTCTACCGCAAGATCCGCAGATTCGAGTTGAAGGATTAAAGGCGGAAAAGCAAAAGCAAAAGATATTGGGAAAACCTTTTCTTTCGTGGAGAAAGAAAAGGTTTTCCCAAACCCTTTCCAAAAGAAAGCCATAGTATGGGCTTTGTAGGGCCGGCAGATGGAAGCCGACCCGCAAGCCCCTGCAATGTGCGTATGACAAGCATCCTGCCAGGTGGTCCTGCCCACAAGGCATCTTCGCCCGATCCCGGCGTTTGAAAGCCCGCCCCAAACTTGCCCCCTTTGGAAAGGGGGCCGGCCGAAGCGCACGCTTCGGCCGAGGGCATTTCACCTGCCGCCCCCGATTGCTACCCGCTTGCCAATCCGGTAGAATACCAATAGTTTTAGAGCAATTGTCATAATTCCTGTCGGATTGCGCCATCTCGAAACCATCAGCGCGCCCAGCGCCCGCAAAGAACAGACCAGACAGCACTTATGACAACTACTATAATGAAGCCATCAATGCCTTGGTGGCGCGGGGGCGAGTATGGGCGGCAGCGCATGGCTGGACATGGAAGGCGCCATCAAAGACCAGCTCGCCCTCCAGGTGGATCTCTCCTTTGACCGGCACCACGCCTTCTTGCTCGCTCATGGCCTGGAGCAGTGCCGGCATGTCTTCGACCTGGGCACCGGAAACGGTCTCTTCCTGGCCCGGCTCGCCCGGGCGCACCCGGCTGTTTTTTTCCATGGCATTGACGACAAGCCCCATATGATCGCCGCCGCCCGCGGGCGAAATGCGCCAAACGCGGAGTGGGTCCTGGCCGACGCCCTGGCCCCGGGCGTTTGCGAGCTCTTGCGCGACGCCGGCGCCATCCTCATGCGCTACTTCCTGCTCCATTTGCCCAACACCCGGGACGCCCTGTGCCGTATCCTGGCGCGCACAAAGCCGGGAACCCGGCTCTGGGCCTTCGACCTAGACGTTGACCACAGCAAATGTGAGCCTCCCCACGAGGCCTTCACCGCCTTTACGGACCTGGTGAAGCGTTTCTGCGAAAAGAACGCGGTGGAGATCCGCACCTTCGCCAAGCTGCCCCCCATCTTGGAGGACCTGGGCTGGGAGGTGGACTGCGTGTCCGTGGAGCCCTTCAACAACCGCGAGGTGGACGCGGAAAAGTTTGCCCGATACCTGCTCCGCGAGGCCGCCCTGTACCACTACTTCCTCCACGGGACCCCCGGAGACGAAGCCTTGAGGCCGCTTCGGGATTTTTTACATGACGTGATGGACCGCGCGGGGTTTTGGGTGCAGTACGGCATGGTCATGGTGAGCGCCGTGAAGCGTGGCGGATTGAGCGGTTGTCGTAGAAGCTATCTCCAAAATAAAAGGGAAAGGCTTTTGCGGGGGAGGAGGACAAACCCCTTTTGAAAAGAAAGGCTTTTTCCCCCTCCCCCGCAACCCTTCCCCCTTTTCCGCAAAACTTTTTAAACCAGCTCCAAAGGCTGGAATCCGAGACGTGCGGCCCCTAACAGCAGTAAAAAAATCGCCTTCACTGGGAAAGGAAAGGATATTTACAAATAGAATGGGCCCCATAGAGAAACTATTTTGAGATGAGTTCTAAATATTGTCGTATTCGCGTAGCGGAAAACTCAAGCGCGTCAAGCGCCCGCGAAAATCAGACCAGACGGTAATGATGACCATCACCATGAAGCAAGGGCAGGGGCTGGCCGCTTTTTCCCGGAACGAAAAATCAGGGGCAATGCGATGGGGATCAAGCTCAACATAAGGAAAAATATCACCATCAACGGAAAGAAGTACCGTTCCGAGGAGGAAATGCCCGCGGATGTCCGCAGGCTTTACCGGAAGGCCCTGGAGTCGCAGGCGGGCGGCCAGGGCCCGGGATCGGCGGAATTTTTCGCCACCCACGCAAGGGGCATCGTAAAAGAGACCGGCCCGGGCAACCAGGGCCCCCGCACGCGGGTAACGTCCAGCAGCCAGATCGTTTTCAACGGCAAGGAGTACACAAGCGTTGCCGAGATGCCGGCTGAGGCCCGGAAGCTCTACGAGATGGCCCTGGAGCAGATGCAGGGGGCCGGCATGCGCCCCCGGGGGCTTCTTGCCGATGAGGGCGGCGGCGCTTGGGGAGAACGCCCGCCCGCGGAAACCCCGGGCGTGTTGCACTTTCCGGAGCCGGTCACGCCCAGCCGCACCAGCGCCGTGGTCAAAGGGGCCCTCCTGGGCGCCCTGGCCCTGGCCGCCTTCCTCCTGTGGGTCTACTTCCTCTCTCCCTGACGCCGAAAAGCAAACCCAAGCTCCAAAACCATGAAGGCCCAGCCTCCAGGGCAACGTGCGCTGCGCGGCCGGTGTCGGTTACTACCTGCTTGACGCGCCCGGCATCCATCCTGTACTTTTGGTTTTCCCCGTTTGGAAATTCATATCCACCCGCGCCGGAGGTCCCTTCATGGAAGCCCTGGTCACGATCCGCGGAAGCGATGTGTTTGCCACGGCATCGGGGCACGAGTGCCGCGTCGAGCTAAATGCGGACTCCCTTGCCAAGATGCAGAGCCTGGCCGCCCGCTACCGCAAAAGCGTTCTGCTCCACGACAGCTCGCTGCTCCTGGGCCTGGGGACCGAGCTGTTCGCATGGCTGGACGCCTCCGGGTGGGCCTCCGCCTGGGCCAAGGGAGGGGGGAACCGGGTTTTGCGGGTCCATGTAAAGGACCCCGACAGCCAAGGCGGGGCCGCTCTCCTGGACCTTCCCTGGGAGATCCTGGCCTGGAACAAGGACTTCCTGGCCGCCGACCCGGCCCAGGCCTTCGTGGTGTTCCGAAGCATCCACGAAAACTCCGACCCGCAGCCGGCAGAGCCCCGCTTCAAGGACCTGGCGCTCCTTTTCATGGCCGCCGCGCCTCGAGGGCAGAAGGAGCTGGACTTCGAGGCCGAGGAGGCGGGCATCCTGGGGGCCACCGAAGGCCTGCCCCTGCAGCTCTGCGTGGAGGAAAGCGGCGCCCTGGACTTCTTGAAGGACCGGCTGGCCCTGGACGGCCCCTTCGAGGCCTTGCATCTCTCCTGCCACGGAAACATAGACAAGGAAAAGGGCCCCGTGCTGGCCCTGGAATCGCCCGAGGGCGACGAGGCCCCCGCACTGCCCGGAGAGATAGCCGCGGCCCTGGGCGAGCACCGGGCCCCCCTGGTCTTCCTCTCCGCCTGCCGGACCGCGGAAGCGGGCGGAGAGAAAAAAGCCGGGTCCGGAGCGGGCGAGTCCTTTTGCCGGGCCCTTGTCCGGTCCGGCGTGGCCAATGTGCTGGGCTGGGACGGCTCGGTGTATGACAAGGACGCCACAAGCTTTGCCCGGAGCTTCTACCACGAGCTGGCAGGCTATGCCTCGGTGCCCTATGCGGCGGCCGCGGCACGCCGGCAGGTGCTTTGGGAGCATCGAAACGAGATGCAGGCGCGCCACGGAGGCAACCCCAAGGAAGCGGAAAAGAAGCTGGGGGAGCGACGGGACGGCCCGGATGGCGACAGCCACTGGCATCTGGCGCGGGTGTATGCGGGTGAACAGGGCGGCGGGGCCTTGTGCCTCCAGAAGCGCCCGGGCCGGGCGCTGCGCCGGGATGCGGGTTTTTTCGAGTTCCTGGATCAGGCCCGCAAGGAGGTGAAGGTTGCGTCCGCCCGGACCTTCGTGGGCCGGCGGAGGCTGGCCCAGGACGTTCTGCGTGCCTTTCGGAACCCCCACGGCACGGGCGTCCTGCTCTGGGGCATGGGCAACATCGGCAAGTCCAGCCTGGCGGCTCGCATCGCCAACCGCCTGCCGCGGCTGGAAACCGTGGTGATCTACGGCCGCTACGACGGACTGGCCATCTTCGACCGGCTGGTGGCGGCCCTTCCGCCCCGGGACCGCCCGGCCGTGGAGGCTGCGTGGCGGCCGGGGCTGGCAAATAACGAGGCTTTGTTGGGTAACGCCCTGGAGGAGATGCTCAAAGGGCCTTTCAACGAAAAACCGATCCTTCTGATTGTGGACGATCTGGAGCGGATTCTGGAAGAGCCGAGCCCGGGCGAAATGATAACGCCGGTGAAGGAGCCCTATCGGAAAGCCCTGGGAGGAGTGCTCCGGGCATTCGGGGCGGCTACTACGAGCTCCCGGCTTTTGTTGACCAGCCGCTTTTGCTTCACCCTGCCCGACAAGTACGGAGAGGACCTGGGAAGGCGGCTGACGGCGGTGAACGTAGTGACCATGCAGGATCGGGAGCGGGACAAGCAGTGGCGGGCCGCGCTGGAAGGCCGGACCGAGCCCGGCGGCGCGGGGCAAGATCTGGCCCGGGAGATCCGGACCGAGGCGGCCGGCAACCCGGGCCTGCAGGAGATTTTGTGCCGGCCCGTCCTTTCGGGTCAGCTTGCCGAAGCGCGCAACGCCTTGGAGGCAATCCGGAAGTGGAAGGCCTCGGGACGGGTTCCGGAGGAGCAAAGCGCTGCCCAGGAGTTTTTCAAGAGGGTGACGCTGGAGACCTACGAGGCTGCGCTCACCGCAGGCCAGAGGGCCCAGCTCCGGGCCTCGACCGTGTTTTCCGAGGGCTGTCCCGCACCCGTGGAAGCCCTGGAGGCAGTGGGCGCGGCCGCCGAGGTGGGAGACCCGGCAGCGGCGGTGGCCCGGCTAATCGGCCTGGGGATGTTCGATGTCTGGGGAAAGATCGGCGGGGTGGAGTACGCCTCGGCCAACCCCCTGGCCCGGCCCCTGGCAAAAGGGGCTTTGAGCGAGGAGGAAGAGAGGACCCTGGCCGCCGCGGCCATGCCGGTGCTTGCCAGGCTGTGGGCAAACAAGGACGGCGACTTTCCTCACGACCCCCGCGGGGTGGAGGCGGCCCGGCTGGCGCTGGCGGGTCATGTTTCCGACAGCATTCTGGAAAAGGCCGTGAAGGCTGCGGGCAATTTTTTATTCAGTTATGAGCATGACGCCCGGACCGCCTGGGCGATCTTTGCGCCGGCTCTGGAACGGCTGGAGCAGAACAAAAGCTTGTCCGATCCCGTCTTTGTCCTTCGGGCATCCAACTGCGCCGAGCGCATCGGGGAAACCCAGCGTCAGGTGGAGCTACTGGAGCTGGGAATGGCCCTTCCCTCCGGAAACAAGGTGGCCCTTGCCCAGATTGCTACCTTGCACGCAGAGGCCACCATCGGCCGGGACGGCCCGGAGAAGGCCCTGGAAAAACAGCGCAAGGCCGCGGAGCTTTTCCGGGAGGAAGGAGATGACTTCTCTCATGCGGTCTGCATGGGCAAGATAGCGGACATCCTGGATCGGCGTGGGGAAACGGAGGAAGCCCTGCGGATTCGGAAGGAGGAGGAGCTTCCCGTGTACGAGCGCCTGGGAGACGTTCGTTCGCGCGCGGTGTGCATGGGCCAGATAGCGGACATCCTTGCTCAGCGCGGGGAAACGGAGGAAGCCCTTCGGATTCGGAAGGAGGAGGAGCTTCCCGTGTACGAGCGCTTAGGGGATGTTCGTTCGCGCGCAGTGTGCATGGGCAAGATAGCGGACATCCTGTACCAGCAGGGGGAGGTGGAGGAAGTCCTGCGGATTCGGAAGGAGGAGGAGCTTCCCGTGTATGAGCGCTTGAGGGATGTTCGAGAGCGCGCGGTGTGCCTGAGCAAGATTGCAGATATTTTAGTTCAACAAGAGAAAACGGATGAAGCTCTGCAGATTCAGAAGGAGGATTGTCTCCCAGCCTATATTGCACTGCAGGACATGGATGGAATTGCCAACAGCCGCTTTAGCTGTGCCCAAATCCGTCTGAAACGCGGCGGGCTGGAAAAAGGGGAGGCCCAGGTTATCTACGATGAGCTGGCGGAGAGCTTCGCCATCAACCAAAAGATCCGGCGGGCCGACGGCATCGCATACTCCGGATTCCTCCTGGGGCAGGTCCTGGCCAGGGGCGGCCATTTGGAAAAGGGGCTGGAAGTCCTGGATGTTTCGGCGGCGGCCTTTGAAAAGTTGCAGATGATGGATTGGGCCAAGCAGGTGCGCGAGGTACAGCAGATTATTCGGGAAAGGATGAAACAATGACGCTGGAGATTCGCCTTAGGGGAGATGCGGCCGCCAGGCTGGCCGGTCCGGCCGCGGCCCTGCTCCGCGCCGTGGCCGGGGCCGAGCCGGACCAAAGGACGGAGAAAAAGGACGGGGAGGCAACCCGGGACCTGGGCACGGCCGTGGCCCTTGCCAGCCTGGTGCTTTCGGTGCCGGGCACCATCGTGGCCACGCTGGACCTGATGGAAAGGCGCAAGCAGGGGAAGCTAGTCCGGGAGCTGCTGGAAAAGGTCCGCGCCACACCGGGCTTGGCCACTCTGCGGAAAGGCTCGGGCCCGCCCCTGGACCTTTCCTCCGCCACCGAGGACCAGGTGATGGACCTGCTCGCCGGTCCCCCCGACGTAAAATAAACCTTCTATCGTCTGCCTGCCCGCGGAGGCCCTGTATATCAGCGGGCAGGCAGACGACCGACCTTG
>JBFMHL010000166.1:0-9125 GCA_040753055.1 Thermodesulfobacteriota bacterium
CCTCCTTGTATTGTTTCCGTTTCCGGTGGGCAGGCGGCCCGGGTTCACTCCCGGGCCGCCTCCTTGTCCTTTGCCGGAGGAAGGTCTTTGGCGCAGGCTAAAAGGTCCGCCAAGACCTCGTCGGCCCGCTCGTAGAAATACCGGGCCCCTTCCGAGAAGTGCAATAAAATGTCGTTCAGGCTTTCCGGAATATAGGGAAAGATTTTTCTTAAGTTCATGATCCGGTGCGCGAAAAAGAGCGAGAAGTCCTCGGGTTCCAGGCACAGGGTT
Source organism: Thermodesulfobacteriota bacterium (assembly GCA_040753055.1). Taxonomy (GTDB): domain Bacteria; phylum Desulfobacterota; class Desulfobacteria; order Desulfobacterales; family Desulfatibacillaceae; genus JBFMHL01. The sequence goes on from JBFMHL010000166.1 coordinate 271, forward strand.
CCGGAGAAGCCCCGGGGCAAGCATGCCGTCAGGTTGTTGAGCTGGAAGAACCCTTTTCCGGTCGCGAACAGCAAGACGTTGCCCAGGCCGTAAAGGTCCATGGCAAAGGGGCTCTCGGTGCGGTCGTAGGCATAGTCGAAGTCAATGAGCCGCCATACGCCGGCCTCCCGGTCCAGAAAAACATGATCGTTCCGCATGTCCCCGTGGATCTCGCCTGCGGCATGGAGCCGGGAAAGAGCCTGCACGACGGAAACCAGCTGGGGGAAGAGCCGCGGAAAGATGTTGAAGAAATAGGTTTTGTGGTCCTCCTGCAGCGAGTTGATGTACGCGTACAGGCTCTTTCCCAGGATCCGGTCCAGGACTCGGACCAGGTTTTGGGCCGAGTCGAAAGCCGAGAAGCCCTGCATGAAGCGAATATCGCCGCGGGTGAGATCCAGAACCCGCGCTTCCTTGGCCGGGCTGCGGTAGCAGGTGATCCGGAAGTCCCCGATGTTCAGGACGAAGGACTCCAAAAAGGCCAACTTCACGATCTTGCGGGAGCCGTCGGCCAGGTCCAGGACCCTCTTCACCCAGAACTTGGGCTGGTCGTCAATGCCGAAGCGGCCCTCGGTTTCCTCGCCGTATACGTAGTAATGGCGGCCGGAAATCTCCAGCAGGGCTCCGGGGCCGATCTCCATGAACTGCGTGGTGTCGGAAAAGATTTGAAGCGACCCCGAAGGACACGCGCGCGTGTAGAGCTCGATCTTTTCGCGGAGCTCGTTTTCCGTCATGGAAGGCTGCCGGACCGTTTTTGTTGCATGAATTGTGACAAACGATGGGAGAAGATTAGCAGAACGAAGGCGGGCCGGCAAGCATAAGCCACCGGCCCGTCCGGGCTCTGCGCAACCTTTTTCCGCGGGCGGCGCCCGCGGCTACTCTTCGGTGCCGCCGGAGGTTTCCAGGAGAAGGAGGTCTTTGAGCTTTCCTCCCAGCTTCCGCTCCCAGCGCATGGTGGAGATGAAGTTGCGGGTACCGTAGATGGAGGAGGCGACCCCGAAGGCCACGATGCTCCCGTCCAGAAGGGTCCAGGGGCCCACGCCGAAGAAGCGCATGAGGCCGATCCCCAGGGCGATGAAGGCGAGCCCCGTGCGGATGAAGGCAAGCTCCGTGCGCCCGCGTGCGAGCAGGGAGCGGTAGGTGGATAGCGTGGTGCGGTTGGCCGCCAGCATGTTTCGTTCGGCCGCCAGCCGGGTGCGGTTGTCGGACATCCCGGTACGCAGCTTGGCGAGCTCGGTCCTTTGGTCCGCGTACTCGGTGCGCTTGTCGGCCAGCTCGGTGCGCCTGTCCGCCAGCTCGGTGCGCCGGTTGGCCAGATCGGTTCGTTTGTCGGCCAGGGTTGTGCGGTGCTCCGCCAGGTCCGTCCTCTTCCCCGCTAGGCCGGTCCGGTTTTGCGCCAGCTCCGTTCGCTTCTCGGCCATCCCGGTCCGTTTCCGGGCCATCTCGGTGCGCTCTTCGCCCAGGCGCGTCCGGTACTCGGCCAGCTCCGTGCTCTTCCGGCCCAGCTTGGTCTGGGTCTGCATGAGCTCCGTGCGCTGCCGGGCCAGATCCGTTCTCATCTGGGAGTCGGAGGTCCGCTTCTGGGACATCTCGTTTCTTTTTTCGGCAAGATCAATAAGGTTGCTGGTGAGCCGGTTCTCCTCCCGGGCGAGCTCGATGAGCGCGTGGGAGATCTTGGGAAGCTCTTCTTCCAGATGATGCTCTGCGGATGTGTCGCGGTCCTGGTCTTGCATGGGGTGCTCCTTGTGGATGGGGGCGCCGCTGGCGGGCGGAAAGGAACGGGACGAGGTTTTCGTGCGATGCACCGTTGCCGGGACTTGCCGGGCGGAGTTTTACGGGGAAAAAGCGTAGCAAAAAGCAACGGCTGCAGCAAGCGGGGAGGCCGGAGAAAAAAAGCGGGGAGCCCGGGAACGGGCTCCCCGCCGGATTGCGGACAAACCTTGATGCGACAGGCTGCTCGAGCCGTTGTTACTCGGCGTCCATCACAGCCAGCGCTTCTTTTTTATAGGCGTCCATCACGTAGGGGATGCCCGTGACCTTGGTCGCTTCTTCTGTGAGCGTGAAGAGGTCTTTGCGGCTGATCATGTCCACGCGCCACTTGCGGGCGCCGGCCATGAGCTGCTGCAGGCCCACGCGGAGCTTTTCGCCGGCGGAGTAGATGCCCACGGCTCCCAGCGGGAACTTCTCCACTTCCTTGCCGAACGTCTTCTTCAGGTCCTCGTAGCAGACGAAGATCTCTTCCTTCTTGGTGCCGTACTTGGACACCGTGGCGGGCAGTCCGCCGTCCTCGCCGTTCAGCCACAGGCCGATGTTCTTTCCCACCATGCCGGGGATCATGAGGGCCCGGCCCATGCACACGGCCTTGCAGTAGGGGGCGCCCAGGGCCAGGGCCTTGAAGATGTGGTCCTCGGAGGAGAAGCCGCCCGCGAAGGCGATGTCCGGCACCCAACGGCCGGCGTCGGCCAGGCGCTTGCACAGGTCGTAGGCCATGGAGTGCAGGTAGATGGCGGGAACGCCCCACTCCTGCATCATGCGCCAGGGGCTCATGCCCGTGCCGCCGGGCGCGCCGTCAATGGTGAGAAGGTCAATCTTGGCGTCGGAGGACCAGCGGATGGCCATGGCCAGCTCGCGCATGGGGTAGGCGCCGGTCTTCAGGGTGACGCGGGTGGCGCCCAGCTTGCGGAGGCGCAGAACCTCGGCCATGAAGCCCTCGCGGTCCACGAAGCCCAGGCGGGAGTGGCGCTCGAACTCCTTGATGGCGCCGGAGGCGAATGCCTTCTCGATGGCCGGGTCGTCCGGGTCCGGGGTGACGATGTAGCCGCGCTTCTTCAGCTCGCGGGCGCGCTCGATGGTGTTCACCTTGATTTCACCGCCGATGCACTTGGCGCCCTGGCCCCACTTGAGCTCGATGGTGGTCACGCCCAGCTTGTCAATGACGTACTCGGCCACGCCCAGGCGGGTGTCTTCCACGTTCATCTGGACCAGGATGTCGCCGTAGCCCTGGTGGTAGCGGCGGTAGAGCTCCACGCGGCGGTCCATGTCCGGGGCCTTCTTGACCTTGCCTTCCTTGTTGAACTCCAGCTTGGGATCAATACCGCACACGTTCTCGCCGCAGACCAGGCTGATGCCGGTGATGGCGGCGCCGATGGCGAAGTGCTCCCAGTTCTTGCGGGCGATCTCGGTGGATCCCAGTGCGCCGGTGAACATGGGTATCTTCATCTTCACCTTGTCGGTGACGCCGAAGGAGGTCTCCGTGGAGACGGCCGGGAAGGTGGCGTGGTCCGGGTTGGGAATGACGCCTGCGGCGCCCAGGGCGTACCCGGCTATGTTCAGGTGGGAGTAGTCCACCGGGTAGTTCTTGTCCGCGCCGGCGGTGATCTCGCCGAAGGGGCCGGGGTAGAGGAGCTCGCGTCCCCGGAAGGTGGCCTTGAACATGTCGCAGTTGCCCTTGCAGCCGTCCATGCAGCGGCTGCACAGACCGGACTGGGGGGCCACGTCGCGGGAGCGGTTTTTGGTTCCTAAGGCTTCGTTGCTGTTGGGCTGGCACAGATTCATCGGGGTCCTCCTTGGGGTTGATGGTGCGTGGAACGGTTATAAGAACTCCGGCCGGATTGCTCCGGCAGAGAAAAAAGGCGCCCTCCGCGCTGTTTGCCCGGACGAGCGTGATCCTGGAAAAATTCGATTTTATAGCCGGAATTCGTTTTTGCCCTCGCGCTCCTCGGGAGGCATGCCGGGGCAAAAAAAAAGGCCCACCCCTTTTGCCTTAAAAGGGAGCGGACCTCGTCGTCGCAGTTCGTAGCAATACGTCGTTGTATTACTTTAACTTAAGCGAGCCTGATAGAATAAATTAAAACTAATGTCAACGAATTTTTCATTAAAACTTGAAATTGAAAAGCTTTAATAAGCCAAGCTTAATAACCCCCGGAATCCTCCATCCCCCATTCCGGAATCCTCTCCCCCCGTGCCCGAAGATGTCCTTGCGGAGCCGCCTCCAGCGGGCCGGGCCCTTGCGTCGCGCCGCGTTCCTTGACACCTCCCGCCCCGTGGCGTACAAGGTTGGATTCCGGCCGCGGGAGGCCGCGAACCCGATGCTTCCGGCCCGGACCTCCGGGACCGTAACAGGCGAAACTCCCTGACCTTTTCCCCGATACCCGGCACGAAACCACGAGGGCAGCGACGATGGATTACAAGAAAACCTTGAACCTCCCCCAGACCGACTTCTCCATGAAGGCCAACCTCACCAAGCGCGAGCCCGAGATGCTGGCCCGCTGGGACGAGGAGGGCATGTTCCACAAGATGCGCGCCGCAGCCGAAGGCCGCCCCAAGTTCATCCTCCACGACGGCCCTCCCTATGCCAACGGCCACATCCACATCGGGACGGCCCTCAACAAGATATTGAAGGATGTCATCGTCCGCTCCCGCCAGATGGCCGGCTTCGACGCCGTCTACGTTCCCGGCTGGGACTGCCACGGCCTGCCCATCGAGCACAACGTGGACAAGGAGCTGGGCGAAAAACGGGCCCAGCTGGCCCAGGCCGACGTCCGCCGCCTCTGCCGCACCTACGCCGAGAAGTTCATCGAGATCCAGAAGGCCGAATTCAAGCGCCTGGGCGTGTCCGGGCTCTGGGAGGATCCCTACCTCACCATGAGCTACCGCTACGAGGCCGACATCATGCGGGAGTGCGGCAAGTTCGCGGAGAACGGTGCATTGTTCCGCGGCAAGAAGCCCATCTACTGGTGCAACTCCTGCCGCACGGCCCTGGCCGAGGCGGAGATCGAGTACTACGACGAAAAAACGCCCAGCATCTATGTGAAGTTCCCGGTAACCGGAGAGCTTCCGGCGGAGCTTACCCATCTTGCGGGCAAAAAGATCTCCGTGGTCATCTGGACCACCACGCCCTGGACCATTCCGGCCAACCTGGGCGTCAGCTTCCACCCCGAGCTGGTCTACGCCGCGGTCCAGACCGGAGACGAGGTCCTCATCGTGGCCAAGGACCTGGTGGAAGAAAACATGAAGACCTTCGGCATCGCGGACTATCAGATCGTGGCCGAGCTTGCGGGCGCCGCCCTGGAGAACAAGTCCGCGCGCCACCCCCTCTACGACCGCGACTCCCTGTTCGTCCTGGGCGAGCATGTTACCCTGGACGCGGGCACCGGCTGCGTCCACACCGCCCCCGGCCACGGCCAGGAAGACTACGAGGCCGGCCTCCGGTACAATCTTCCGCCCTACAGCCCCGTAGACGACCGCGGTTTCTTCACCGACGATGTGCAGTTTTTCGCCAAGGCCTTCGTTTTCGACGCCAACCCCGCCATCGTGAAGAAGATCGCCGAGGCCGGGAACCTCATCAAGGAGAAGTCCTTCACCCACTCCTATCCCCACTGCTGGCGCTGCAAGAAGCCGGTCATCTACCGGGCCACCCCCCAGTGGTTCATCTCCATGGACAGCACGGGCCTGCGGGCCAAGTCCCTGGAGGAGATTGACCGGGTGCGCTGGATTCCCCACTGGGGCAGGGAGCGCATCTACGGGATGATCGAAAACCGGCCCGACTGGTGCGTATCCCGCCAGCGCTCCTGGGGCGTGCCCATCGTGGCCTTTACCTGCGAAGCCTGCGGGCACGTGCTGAACACCCCGGAGGTCGTGGAGAACGTGGCCAAGCTGGCCGAAGAGTATGGCGCGGACGTCTACTTCGAGCGGGATGCCAGGGAGCTCCTCCCGGCCGGGACCACCTGCCCGGCCTGCGGTAAATCGGCATTCACCAAGGAAACCGACATCCTGGACGTCTGGTTCGACTCCGGCGTGAGCCACGCCGCCGTGCTGGAAAAGAGACCTTACCTTTCCTGGCCCGCCGACCTCTACCTGGAGGGCAGCGACCAGCACCGGGGCTGGTTCCACTCCAGCCTGCTCACCGCCGTGGGAACGCGGGGCCGGGCCCCCTACAAGGCGGTGCTCACCCACGGCTTCGTGGTGGACGCAGACGGCCGCAAGATGAGCAAGTCCCTGGGCAACATCATCGCCCCGGGAACCGTCATCCAGAAGTACGGGGCGGAGATCCTGCGGCTCTGGGTCTCGGCCACCGACTACCGGGACGACATCCGCATCTCCGACCAGATCCTGGGCCAGCTGGTGGACGCCTACCGCCGCATCCGGAACACCTGGCGCTTCCTCCTGGGAAACCTCCACGGTTTCGACCCGGCCAAGGACGCCGTGCCCGTATCCGAGATGCCCGAGCTGGACCGCTACGCCCTGCACCTCTTCCAGAGCCTCATCCGCCGCTGCCGGGCCGCTTATGACGACTACGAGTTCCACCTCATCTACCACGCCGTCCACAACTTCTGCGCGGTGGACCTCTCGGCCTTCTACCTGGACATCATAAAGGACCGCCTCTACTCGGAGCCCGCCGGCACGCATGCCCGCAGGAGCGCCCAGACGGTGCTGTTCCGCCTCATGGACGGCATGGTCCGCCTGCTGGCCCCCATCATGGCCTTCACCGCCGAGGAGGCCTGGGAGTTCATTCCCAAGACCGAAGGCCGGGAGCAGAGCGTGCACCTGGCGCTGTTCCCGGAGCCCGATGCCTCCCTCAGCGATCCCGACCTGGCCGCGCGCTGGGAGTTCTTCCGCAGGGTTCGCGGCGAGGCCACCAAGGCCCTGGAAGAGGCCCGCAACGCGAAGCTGGTGGGCCACAGCCTGGAAGCCTCGGTCATCTTGTTCGTAAATGACGAGCTCCATAAAAAGCTCATGCCCTTTGCCGCGGACCTCTCCACGCTCCTCATCACTTCCCACGCGGACCTCACCACCAGCGAACCGGCCGAAAACGCCTACCGCAACGAGGCGATGCCGGGGTTGGCCGTGCTGGCCCAGCCCGCGGCCGGGGAGAAATGCGCCCGCTGCTGGACCCGCAAGGAAGAGGTGGGCAACGACGAAGCGCATCCGGACCTCTGCCCCCGCTGCCTCAAGGCCCTGGGCGATATGGGCGCGCTGTAGGAAAGGGCGCTACAGGCGGATAATACGCAGAAGGCCAAGAGGTATTATGGAGGGAGACAGCCTGTAGGGTGTTTGCAGGATGGGCCGCACAGGGCCCCCCCTTCATCAAGGGGTGGCGGGGCAGGGGAATGCGGCCCCTTCTTCCTGGCGCCCAATAACGGCTTGGATTGCGCGTCCGCAGGAATGCATTACCCTTTCAGTGATCGAGGAGGCCGGCGGACCCGGCCGCCGGCTCGACCAACCGGAGGAAAGGACATCTCCTTTACATGAGCCCCGAAGCCCGGACAAAGCTGGTCCGCCTGCTTCTCATCAGCGGGGGCGTGGCCGTCGCAGACCAGGTCGTCAAGCTTCTCGTGAACGCCGGGGTGGAAATGGGCCGCCGGATTCCGGTGGTTGCCGGCTTCTTCGACCTCACCCACTGGCACAACCAGGGCGGCGCCTTCGGCCTGCTGGCAAGCCAGGGTCCGGCCGTGCGGGGCTTTTTCTTTTTCTTCCTGTCCTTTCTGGCGGTGGTGCTTCTGGCGTACCTCTACCGGAAAACCCCGGCGGCCAGCCGATGGTTCTCCGTCGCCCTCTGCCTCACCCTGGGCGGCGCGGTGGGAAATCTCATTGACCGTGTCCGCTTGGGGTACGTGGACGACTTCCTGCTTTTTTACGTTAACGGATACTACTGGCCCGCGTTCAATGTGGCCGACGCCGCCGTCACCGTAGGGGCCTTCATGCTGGTGGCTGCCTTCGTGACCCGGCGCGACCCCCTGTAAGGCCTTCCGCGATCCCGTCGCAGCCTGGCCCTAAGCGTAATCCCGCAAGGAGAACCCCATGCATCCGATTCTCTTCCGGATCGGGCCCCTTACCATCCACAGCTACGGAACCTTCCTGGCCATCGGCTTCCTGGCCGGCATCTGGGTGGCGGTGAAGGAGGCTGAACGAAAAGGGCTGTCCCCGGACAAGATCCTGGACCTGGGATTCACCTGCCTGGTGAGCGCGGTGGTTGCCTCCCGCATCCCCTACGTGGTCTTCAACTGGAGCGATTTTTCCGACAACATTTGGGAAATATTCGCCATCTGGAAGGGCGGTCTGGTTTTTTACGGGGGATTCCTGGGTGCGGCCGCAGCCTTCGCGCTTTTTGTCCGCATCAACCGCCTGCCCTTCTGGAAGGTGGCCGACTGCTGCGCCCTGGGGGTTCCCCTGGGCTACTTCTTCGGCAGGCTGGGCTGCTTCTCCGCGGGTTGCTGCTACGGAGCGGAGACGAACCTGCCCTGGGCCGTCACCTTCCACGATCCCTACTGCCTGGCCCCCAAGGGCCTGTCCCTGCACCCCACGCAGCTCTACCTGGGCCTGGGAAGCCTGACGATATTCCTGGTCCTGTTCTTCTTCTACCGCAAACGCGCTCCCTTCGACGGCGCGGTCTTCCTGGTCTACCTTTTTTCCTATGCGGTTCTCCGATTCTTCGTGGAGTTCCTGCGCGCCGACGACCGGGGCGAGTTCTTCCTGGGGCTGCTTTCGCCCTCCCAGACCATGGGCGTGGCCATGGCCATCGTTGCCGTGGTGCTTTTCGCGGGAAGGAAGATACACGCCTCCAAGGAGCCGCAACCCGCACCCCAACCGGCGCCCGGCCCCGGCAAGGGGAAACAGAAGGGCCGAGCATAAGGTTACAGCGCGTAGAAGGCCTTCATTTTCTTCAGGTTAGCTTCTGAACCCCTTTTACGTGCCTGGGGGACCGGGGAATGGAAACAACCCACGACAAGCTGGGCGAGGCTCTTTCCCGCCTTGCACGGGAAGGCTTCCCCCGGGTCTTTCTGTTGTTCGGCGACGAGGTGTTCGTGGGGCGGGCCTAC
>JBFMHL010000167.1:0-13175 GCA_040753055.1 Thermodesulfobacteriota bacterium
TACTTGCATCTATAACCGTCCGCGCCTTGCTTGGCAAGGCAAATCCGCCCTTGTCCGGGCCCCTGAGGAATTGGAGAGAACTCATCGAATAGCAGCCTTTGGGTCTGCTTCAAAAAGTTTTACGGACAGGGGGGCAGGGGTGCGGGGGAGGGGGGAAAAGCCGGCTTTTTCAAAAGGAGTTTTCCCCCCTCCCCCGAAAAAACGTCTTTTTCCCTTATTTGTACTAGTCCTTTTTATCCTGTCCGGGTCCGGCGGCGTCGGGGCCGGACGTTTTTTTTCAGAAACTCCCGAACGGCCGCAACCACCGCATCGGGCTCGTCCTCGGGCAGGAAGTGCCCGCCGGTTTCCACCCGCACGCTCCTTCCGTGGTTGGGCAGAAGCTCCTCGAAGCGCTCCAGGAACCAGGGCCCGAACACCGGGTCGCGCATGCCCCACACCATCCGGGCCGGGACGTCCCAGCCGGCGATGGCCTTTTCCGTTTTCCGCAGGAGCTTTGCGACGGGGGAGAAGGGGGTCATGGGCACCTGGCGCACGGAGGCCAGGATCGCCGTGCGGTCCTGCTTGCGCTGGAAGGGGTAGAGGTATCCCCGCAAGACCCTTCCGGTCAGGCGGGTGCCCCGGTTCTCCATTCCCAGGCTGAGGGCCGCCCGCAGGAAGAGGTTCCAGTCCAGTGCCATCTTGTCCCCCAGATAGGGCGTCTTGAAGGACCACAGCCAGCCGAAGGCCCAGGGCGATCCGCACCGGGAAAGCTCGCTTAGAGCCTGGGGGCCGAAGGCGGCGGTGTTCATGGGAACCAGACCCGCGAAGCGCTCCTTGTTCCGGGAGGCATAGGACAGGCCGATGATGCCGCCCCAGTCCTGGCAGACAAGCGTGATGCCGGAAAGGGAAAGCTTCTCGATGAAAGCCGAAAGCCGCCGGATGTGGGCCTCCATCCGGTAGTCGCCGTCCTGCGGCTTGTCGGAGAGGCCGTAGCCCAGGAAGTCCGGTGCAATGACCCGGTGGTCCTTTCGCAGGTCGTGGATCAGATGCCTGTACAGGAAGGACCAGGTGGGGTTTCCGTGGAGCAGCAGGACCGCCGGTCCTTCGCCTTCGTCCGCGTAGCTCAGGAGGTCACCCTCGATCTCCACGGTTTTGGGCCGCACGTCGAAGCGGTCCATGTCCCAGAGGGAAAGCGGTGCGAAGTCCGGCTCCGGAAGGCGCAGGAAGGAGCGCATCAGGGACCGGGCTCCGGCCCTGGCCATGCTCCGCCAGGGGTTTCCGCGGGCCGCCACCCTTCCCGGACCGCCGTTTCCCGGGTATTGGAAGAGCACATAGGGCCTTTCCACCGGCTTGTCCCGGCCTGCTTCTTCCGCGCCGTGGGAGAGCTTCCTCAGGACCACGCCCTGCATGAAGCGGTCCCGGCCCGTGAAGGGGCCTACGAGCCTGTGATATTTCTTTTCCACGGAGTCCACCCGTGCGCTCACGTCCGGGCTGGGGGAGAGGCTCCGCAGGGCCGCGAAGAGCGCGGCGGACTGCCGGGCCTGGAGGAAGTAGGTCCTGGCCCGCTGCCCCATCCGGGGATCTCTGTGATGCATGGCCGTCCTGAGGCCTGCAAGCTGGGCGTCCAGGAGGGAAAGGACCGACGGGCCGTTTTTCAGGTAGAGCTTTTGGTGAAGGAGATCGAAGGCGCGCTGGATATCCTCCTCGTCGAGGTTCGGGTGCCGGAAGCTGCCGCTGGTCCAGATTTTCACGTTGTTAAAGCCGTAGCTCTCGCTGAGGCGCTCCTCCTCCTGGATGCGCTCGAAGAGCCGGGTGCCGGGGCAGGGGTTGAGCGGCGCCACCTGGTACATGTCGGGCCTGAGCGACACGAAGTACTCCAGGTCTTCCAGGAGGTTTTCCCGCGTGTGGAAGTCCAGCCCGATAATGTTGGAGGCGATCACCGTGATGCCGAAGCGCCGCAGGTCCGCGAAGGTGGCCGCAATGTCGGCGCCCCTCCTTTTTTCGAAGCGGTGCACCGAGGTGATGGTTTCCTCGAACTTGGACTCCACCCCGATCCAGAGGGAGCCGACGCCGCAGGCCGCCAGCTCTTCGGCGCTTATGCGGGAAAGGGAGCGCATGGAGGCGAAGGAGGAAAGGACCACCCGCGAGAGGAGCCCTTCCCGGAAGAGGAGCTCCCCCAGGCGGCGAACGAAGGACGGGTCCTCCAGGAGGTCCTCGTCCCAGAGCATGTGGAAAAGGGGCGGCCCGCCCCGGGGAACCCGGGCCAGGGCGCTCTTGATGGATGCAAGGACGTCTTCCGGCTCCGCCACGCGGATCTTCCGGTAGCCGAAGAAGGCCGACGTGTTGCAGAACTCGCATCCGTTGGGGCAGCCCAGGCTGACCAGGGTGGAGGAAACGGGAAAGGCCGCCGCGGTCTCTCCCATGCGCGCCAGCCGGTTGTCGGCCAGGGGAACGGAAAGCTGGCGGATGGGCGCGTCGGGATCCTCGCCCAGAAGCCGGCGGAAGAATCGGACCCCCTCGTCGCGGCATACGGCAAAGGCGTTGTCCAGAAGATAGCCGGCCAGGTTCTCGGGGTCGTTGGGCGGCGGGTTGTACAGGGCGGCCACGCCATAGCCGCCCAGGACGATCCGGGCATCGGGCGCGATCTTTTTGATGAGCCGGACCATCCGGGCGATGCGGGGGATGTGGATGGTGAAGACCTGGATGCCCACATAATCGTAGCCTTTTAAGAGCTCCCGGGCCAGGGCGCGCTCCGTGGGCCATTCCAGGACCGAAACCGGAGCCTTCAGATTCTCCGCGATCAAGTGCAGCGCCAGGGCGTTGAAGGTGGAGGAGAGGGAGAACGGTCCCTGGCCGCGGGTGAGCCGCGCGCTGAAGAGGTCGAACATGTCCTCCCCCCAGCCTTTTTCATAGGGACCGATGCTGTTGGTGAGAAGCACCTTTGTCATGGCTTTTCCTCCTTGGCGGGTGGGGAGGCATTTCCCGGCGGAGAGGGGGAGAGGAGCAGGCGCAGGGGAAGGGCGGGCGCCGGTGCCCGCGGCGGTTTTGGGAAAAAAGGGCCGGGGAGCTTGCTTGTAGGGAAAGGCCCCGGATTATCGCAGAGCCTCCGCCGCATCAACGGCCGCACGGAATTTGCGGAAGGGCCGCGTTTGCGGCGCGCAGATTTTGTTTACAAGCTATTGTAAAAATAAGAAAGAAAGGCATTTCGCGGGGCAGCGGTGAAAACCCCTTTTGAAAAGAGCAGCTTATCCTTACCCCGAGGTGGCTGCGCCGCCCGGGGATACCTTTTCCCCCCTCCCGCGCAGCCCTTCCCCCTTTTCCGTAAAACTTTCTGAGTCAGATCCGAAGGCTGCTATTCGAGGCTTGCTGCTCATAATAACCGGAAAAATAGTATTTTCTGGGAAAATGAATAGTATTCAAAAATTACCTACGGGCTTTCCGGCCCGGCCGGCAAAAAACTCGGGAGCACTGATTAAATTCATAACACGGCGCGTCATGGACAGACAAGGCGATTCTGCTCCCGGCGCAGGTCCGGAGATACTGCTTTATCTCGGATTTCCCTCGTTCCGCTTTCTGAAATCGTCCAGCTTCTCCCGGTAGAGCCTGTTGCCGGGATCCAGCTCCGAGGCCCTCGAAAGCTCCGCACCCGCTTTTTCCTTCTCCCCCGATTCCTCGAAGGCAAGCCCCAGGGCGTAATGGGCCGCCGCAAGGCCTGGTGTGCGTTCCACGGCTGTCAGGAAGCATTCGCGGGCCCGAACGGTCCGGCCCGACTCGGAAAGCAGCGCACCCAGGTTGTACCAGGCTTCCCCGTTTCCCGGATCCTGGCCCACCACCACGCTGAACTGCTCCGCGGCTTCTTCCTTATCGCCTCGGAGGGCCAGGAGGATGGCCAGATTCTCCCGGGCCTGGATGTTGCCGGGGTTCATGGCGAGGGTCCGCCGGAAAAGCTCGTCGGCCTCCGTTGTCCGGCCCAGCTGGGCCAGGCATACGCCCAGGTTCAGGCTCACCTCCGGATTTTCGCTCCTGGTCTCCATGGCCATCTGGAACTGGTGGGCCGCCCGCTCCCAGTCTTGATGCCGTGTCAGGATGAGCCCGATTCCATAATGGGCCTCGCCCAGGCCGGGATCTTCGAGCAGCGCCCGGATGAAGTGGAAGAGCGCCCGCTTCTCGTCTCCCCGGGAGTCCAGGAGGGCTGCCAGGGCGTAATGGGCGGCGGGGTGGTTCGGGTCGTTCTTCAGGGCTTTCCTGTAATGGATTTCCGCCTCCGCGGTCTTGCCTTCCTGCTCCAGCGCCTGCCCCACCTGGAAGTGGATCAGGGGCCGGTAGGAGTCTATGTGTTGCGCCAGCCGCAGCTCCTCGAGGGCTTTCGGAGAGTCTCCCTTCTTGGCGTAGACCCCGGCCAGGTTGTAGTGGACCTCGGCCAGGTCCGGCCGCAGCCGCAGGGACTCCAGAAAATGGTACTGCGCCTCGTCCGCGCGGTCGTGCTGGGCCAGGAAGACCCCCATGTTGTTGTGGGCCATCCACGCGTCCGGGTTGATCTCCAGGGTATGGGTCCACAGGGTCTCCGGGTTGGCGAAGGCGCGCGCCTGGCGGAAGGTGAGCGTTCCCAGGACGGCGGCCAGCAGGCACAGGAAGACCGCCGCGATCTTCGGGCTCCGGTCCTTCACCAGCACCGCCGCGCCGGCGGTGGCCAGAGCAACGGGCGCGATCATGGCCAGGTAGGCGAAGTGGTCCGCGACAAAGGAGAAGAGGTGGGGATATACGTTGACGAAGCCCAGGGACGGAAACAGGGTGAAGAAGTATATGCACAGCCCGGCGAAAGGCGCCCGGGTGATCCTTTTCCGGAGCAGCCACAGCAGCCCTGCCAGCAGGATCATCCCTGCCGGGTAGAGGTAGGGGGCGGCCTGGCCCGCATTGATTTGCCAGCGTTCATAGATGAAGGCCAGGTTTTCCGGCCAGAAGATTTTCCCCAGATAGAACCAGAGCGCCCGGCCTGCGATGAGGGCCCGCTCGGTCATGGTGTGGTCCCAGTCGGGCCCGAAGGCCCCCACGTGCATGCGCTCCACCCAGACCGTGACCCGGGAAAGCCCTGCGCCCAGGACGAAGAAGGGGAGCAGGCCCCAGATTTCGGCGCGGCGCACCCGGCCGCTTTTCGCCCACAAGAGCGCCACGAAGACCGCGGGCAGGGCCACCGTGACCGTCTTGGAAAGAAGGGCGCACAGAAAGGCCAGCAAGGCGCCGCCGTACCATCCTCCCCGCGCGGACGGGCGGGCGTCGGCGTTGAGGTCCAGGTAATGCAGGAGGCAAAGGGCCGAGGCCATGAAAAAGGTGCCGGAGAGAACGTTTTTTCGCTCCGTCACCCAGGCCACGGATTCCACGTTGATGGGATGAAGGGCGAAAACCAGGGCCGCGGCATAGGCGCCGGGGAGGCGCAGCCGCAGGAGGACCCGCCACAGCAGCAGGGCGCAGAGCGCGTGCAAAAAGATGTTCACCGCGTGATAGGGCGCCGGAGAGAGCCCCCAGATTATTTTCTGGATATACAGGGAGGTGAAGACCAAGGGGTAGTACTGGGCGTTGGAAAAGGGCGAGAACCAGATGTCGGAAAGCGCCGTGGGCGAATCCAGGGTCTGATTCTGGGTGAGGTAGGAGTCGTCGTCCCAGATGTAGCCGGCCCGGAACGCGGGAAGGTAGCTGGCCGCTACGGCGGTTGCCAGGAGGGCCCCGAGGGCCAGGGTGATCAGTCTGCTCCGGCGCATGGCGTTTTCCCTGCCGCAGGCGGAATGCCCGCGGAACCGTGATCTTATAGCATTTTTTTGCCTTCGGGAAAAAGCTCGGCGTCACGGGGTTCGCACAAATCGGCGAGGTTTTTTGGGAAGCTGTTTCATAACCTCGTCTGACGCCCCGGGGCGGTGTTCCGGGCCTTTTCAAAATGCTCAGCTACAAACTGCTCCGCTTTTTCATCGGCCCGAGCCTTGCCCTGAAACGTGATCCGGGGTTATGAAACAGCTTATAGAAACGCATCCCGCAAGGAAATGTGGTAATCTCGGGCCTCCCTGCGCCGCGGGGGCGCGGGGGAAGACTCCCAGGGAGGCTCGCATGGATCTGGCGCTGGTGGTGATGACCGCCAAGGACGAGGATGAGGCGCGCTTGGTGGCGGAGAAGCTTGTGGGCGAGAAGCTGGCCGCCTGCGTGAACATCATACCGAAGGTGCTCTCCGTTTACCGGTGGAAGGGGGAGGTCTTCCGGGAGCCGGAGTGCTACCTTCTGGCCAAGACCCGGAAAGATCTCGTGCCGCGGCTCACCGCGGCGGTTAGGTCCGTGCACAGCTACGAGTGCCCGGCCGTGGCCGCGCTGGACATCACGGGGGGAAGCCCGGACTTCCTCGCCTGGATCGCGGACATGACCGAGTGAGAAGCCCCGGCCGTACCTTAAACTCCGGCGGGATGCGCCGGCGGCGGCGGACGGCCTTCCCGTCAGGCTCCCTGCTGCTTGAAGGCGGCCAGCCACAGGTCCATGGTGTCGTTGCCGTATACCTTTCGCCATCCGGCCAGGATAGCGTCCAGCGGCAGGTCCGCGTAGCTCCCGTGGTACTCCAGATACTCCGCGTAAGGTTTTCCCGAAAGATCGAAGGGCGGGAACACGGCATTTCCGGTTCCATCGAAGGCAAGGGGAGCGATGTTGTGCCTGCGGCAGAGGTCGGCCGTGAAGGACGGTGTGGCCTTGAGCCATTTTCCACCCAAGAGGATTTCCGTGAACCCGTGCCAGGCGAAAATGTCGGTGCCCATGGCGGCGATGACGTGTGCGGGGGCCCCGCGGTTTTGCAGCTCGGCAAAGCCCAGCCGCGCGGGGATTCCCGCCTTGCGGCAGGCGGCGCACAGCAGTACCGCCTTCATCACGCAGTAGCCGCGGCCCCGCGCGATGACGGCTCCGGGGGTGTAGTGCTCGGGCAGGAAAAAAGGTACGTAGGGGTCGTAGATGATCCGGTCGCGCACGGCCAGGAAAAGAGCCGAGGCCCTTTCCGCTTCCGACGCTTTCGCGCCTTCCAGCGCCCGGCTCACGAAGTCTAGAAAAACCGGCTCGCAAAGCCGGATCACGTCGGTTTCGGCAAGATACTCTTCGTTCACGGCGGATGCCCTTTCCTCATTGCGTCGGTTTGAAAACGACCCGTCCCCCGGTCTTGCTTCATCTCTTTGCCCTTGTCAAGCCGTGCCGCTCTGTGCTTTGGTCCCCGGGTGAAGAAGGGGCGCCCGCGTTCCCGGCAAGGGAATCCCCGGCTTTTTCGGAGCAAGGAGAAGGCCTGAATCCATGAGCGGCCAGAGGTGGCCCTGATGCAAGGAAGGCCGCGGCGGACGGACCGAATGGGGCCGCCCCGAAGGGCGGAAAACGACTTTCCCCCTTGGGTAGAAGCTGTTTCAAGACCCCGGATCACATTTCAGGGCAAGGCGTGGGCCGATAAGGAAATACTCCGTTACGGATTCCGGTAAGGGAAACAAAAGGGTGGCGAAGGCCGGTTCCCAAAAGACCAAGGCGTTGCCGGCGCTACGGCGCTTCCGGCCCGAGTACGGGGCCGTCGGCCTCGCCGCCGCCTCCGGCCTGTTGCTCACCGCATCCTTTCCCCGTCTTTCCCAGAGCTGGCTGGCTTTCGTGGCCCTGGTCCCTCTCTTGTGGGTGATCGGGGCCGGAGGCCCCCGCCGCGCCTTCGGTTACGGCTTCCTGGCGGGGCTCGTCCACTTTCTCACGTTGATCTACTGGGTCAAGGAGGTGATGTCCTTTTACGGCGGCATCCCTCCGGCCCTGGCCTGGGGCCTGGCCCTGTTGCTCTCCGCCTTTCTGGCCCTCTACGTGGGCGCCTTCGCGGCCCTGGTCCGCACCTGCGCCGCCGGGCCGGCCGGGGCGCTCGGTTGCGTTCCGGTTTTTTGGACCGCTCTCGAGTATGTGCGGATGTTTTTGTTCACGGGCTTTCCCTGGTGCCTTCTGGGCTACAGCCAGGCGGAGAACCTCACCCTGGTCCAGGCCGCGGACCTCTTCGGCGTGTTCGGGCTCTCCTTTGCCCTGGCCTTGGGGAACGCCGCCGCCTTTGTTTTGCTCCGTATGCTCGCCCGCAAGGACGTTTTCGGGAAAAAGCCGGGAAAGAAGGCGTTGGCCGCGACCCTGGTTCTGGCTGCTGCGCTCTTCCTGTGCTGGTTCGTCTACGGGAAGGCCGCTCTTTCCCGCACGGAAGGCCGGCTCGCTGCAGCGGAAAAGATCCGGGCTGCGGTGTTGCAGGGAAACATTGACCAGGCCGAGAAGTGGGAGCCGGCCTTGCAGCTCTCCACCATCCGCAAGTACCTGGCCATGGCCCGGGAGGTTTCGGAAAAAGGGGCGCGCCTGGTGGTCTTTCCCGAGACGGCGCTTCCCTTCTACTTCGGGTCCGAGCCGGGCCTGCGGAGCCTGGTGACGGACGAGGCGGACCGGGACGACGCCCTCTTTATCGTGGGAAGCCCGGCCTTCGGGCTTTCCGGCAGCGACTACCGCTACTACAACAGCGCCTACCTGGTGGCGCCGGGCCGGGGCGAAGCGGGGCGCTACGACAAGGTGCACCTGGTCCCCTGGGGCGAGTATGTGCCGCTTAAAAAGTACATGCCCTGGATCAAGAAGCTCACCCAGGCCTCGGGCGACTTCTCCACCGGCACGCCGGGCAAGCTGCTCTCCTTCGGCCCGTTGCACGCCGGCGTGGCCGTGTGCTACGAGGTGATCTTTCCGGGATTGACCCGGCGCCAGGCGCAAAACGGCGCGAACCTGCTGGTGAACATGACCAACGACGCCTGGTTCGGCAGGAGCTCCGCCCCCTACCAGCACTTCTCCATGGCCGTGCTCCGGGCCGTGGAGTTCCGGCGCAGCCTGCTCCGGGCGGCCAATACCGGCATCTCCGCCCTGGTTCTGCCCACGGGACGGGTTCCGGAGCGGACGGAGATTTTCACGGACGCAGAGATCGTCTTCGATGTCCCGCTGATTCAGGGTACGACCCTGTACCAAAGCTTGGGCGATGTCCTGCCCCTTGCTTGCTGCGTGCTGGGGCTGCTTTTTATCCTGGCAGCCATCCGCCGCAGGCTGGAGGGAAAGGAGCAGGCTTGACCCGGGCTTAAAGGCGGAAATGAGGCTTCGGCGGCGATCGGGACTATTTCCCATTGACCGGCCGGCATCTTCACCGCTAAAGTTGAAAGCTGTAATTAGCCGGATGCCCCGAAAGCCCGCGGACCTGCCTCCGAGAGCCGCCTTTAGCCTTGATCCCGACGGCGCGAACCCGAAGATTTTCCCTACAACCGCTTAACAATCAGATTTCCCCGTCATGGACCCTCGTAAGGAAGAAAGACAAGACGACCGGAAGGACCAGGGCCGAGAGCTGGTGGCCAACCGGGAGACGCTCAAGCGCATCTTCATCATGCGCGAGAGCGACTCCTCCCGCGCCACCATCTTGAAGTACATGGAGCAGATCCTTTTCGGGCTCCACGAGTTCCTGCAAAGCCACGTGGGCATCACCGAGGAGGTGAGCCTGCCGGAGCTGGCCCGCCGGTTCACGGACTCGGCCATCAGCAAGGAGCCGGAGAAGAAACTGGCCGCGGTCATCACCGAGCTCATTGACGACATCGCCCCCTACGCGGTGAACGTGAGCTCCCCCTACTTCGTGGGCCACATGACCTCGGCCATCCCCTTCTTCATGGTCCATCTCTCCACCATCGTGGCGGCGCTCAACCAGAACGTGGTGAAGCTGGAAACCTCCAAGGTGGTGTCCATGGTGGAGAAGCAGGTGCTGGCCAAGCTCCACCGGGTGGTCTACCGCATGGACGAGGAGTTCTACCAGCGCCACGTGCAGAGCCCTTTCACCAGCCTGGGAGGCTTCGTCGAAGGCGGAACCCAGGCCAACCTCACCGCCCTGTGGGTGGCGCGGAACCGGGCCTTCGGGCCGAAGAACGGGTTCGCCGGGGTGGAGGCCGAGGGCATGCCCGCGGCGCTCAAGGCCCACGGGGTGGAGCGCGGGGTGGTCCTGGTTTCGCAGCTGGGGCACTACTCCCTGCGCAAGGCCGGCGGTGTGCTGGGCATCGGCAACCGGAACGTGCTTTCGGTTTCCATGGACAAGAACTTCCGCATCAACCTCAGGGAGCTGGAGTCCACCATAGACGAGCTCTGGCGCGAGCGGGCCAAGACCCGCATCGTTGCGGTCATTGGAATCGCAGGCACCACCGAGACCGGCACCGTGGACCCCCTCTCCGACCTGGCCGACATGTGCGCCGAGTACGGCATCCACTTCCACGTGGACGCGGCCTGGGGCGGCCCCACGCTTTTTTCCGAAAACAACGGCCACATGCTCAAGGGCATCGAGCGCGCCGACTCAGTGACCATTGACGGCCACAAGCAGTTCTACATGCCCATGACCTGCGGCATGGTCTACTTCAAGGACCCCAAGGCCATGGACGCCGTGGCGTACCACGCGGCCTACGTCAACCGCGTGGGCTCCGTGGACCTGGGAATCCGGTCGCTGGCCGGCTCCCGCGCCTCGACGTCGCTCATCCTGGCCTCCGCGTTGAAGATCATGGGGCAGCGGGGCTACGCCCTCATGATAGACCACGGAATCGAGACGGCCCGGGAGTTCGCGGCCGAGATCGAGAGCCGAAAGAACTTCCAGCTGATCACACGGCCCCAGCTCAACATCCTCACCTATCGCTACTGCCCGGCCCACATCAAGAAGCGCTTCGAAAGCGCCACGCCCGCCGAGCGCCTGCGGATCAACCAGTTTCTCAACCGCGCCAATATCGCGCTGCAGCGCCGCCAGCGCGAGGCCGGCAAAAGCTTCGTTTCCCGAACCACCCTGCGCCTGGGGGACGAGATGGGCGGCAACACGGTGGTGCTGCGCTCCGTCATCATGAACCCCATGACCCACATCGGCATCCTGCGCGAGGTGCTGGACGAGCAGGAGCACATCGCCACCACCAAGCTGTCGGCCAACTTCGCGGTGGACTGGACCACGGGATAGAAGTTCTCTCAGGAATCATAAAGAAAGGCATGTTGCGGGGCAGCGGTGAAACCCCTTTTGAAAAGAAAGGCTTTTCCCTCCTCCCCCGCATCCCTCTCCCCCTTTTCGGCAAAGCTTTTTGGACCAAGCCCAAAGACTGCAATCCGGGGCTTACTGCTTATAATGACGATAAAAATGGCTTTGGCTGGAAAAGGAAATAGTAGTTAAAGAATTTGAAAGGCACCATAGAGAAAGTGTTTTGAGATGATTTCTATGGAGGAGAAAAGCATGGAGTCCCGGAAAGTTTCAGTGGTCAAGTGTACGGAGTACCGCCCGGAGCTTCTGGAGCAGAAAATCCGCGAAAGCCTTGAAAACATAGGCTTCGACACGGTGCGGTTCTCTGGAGCCAGGGTGGCTCTCAAGCCCAATCTCCTGCTTCCGTCGGAAGTGGAGAAGGCCATCATCACCCATCCGGAGTTCTTCCGGGCCGTGGCCCGGATCGTGAAGCAGAGCGGCGGCATGCCGTTTCTCATCGAGTCTCCCTGCATCCATTCTCTTCCGCGCACGCTGGACAAGACCCCCTACCGGAGGATGCTGGAGGAGGAGGGGGTGGAGGCCGCCGACAACGAGCCCACCCGGACGGTGCGCAACGAAAACGCCGTACGGTTCAAGAATATTGACGTTTCCGCCGCCTTCTTCGATGCGGATATCATCGTGAGCCTGCCCAAGTTCAAGACCCACGGGCTCACCTACATGACGGGCGCGGTGAAGAACCTCCTGGGTACCATCCCGGGCCTGCAGAAGTCCAAGATGCACGTGAAGCTTCCTTCCGCGGACGAGTTCTCCGACTTTTTGCTGGACCTCTACGGCGCCATGCGGGGCGGCTTCGACAAGCCCAAGGAGCTATTGCACATCATGGACGCCATCGTGGGCCAGGAAGGGGAGGGGCCGGGGACCGCGGGCACACCCAAGGCCCTGAACGCCATCTTCGCGGCATGGGACGCGGTGGGGCTGGATTACGTGGCCACCAAGGCCTCGGGCCTGGACCCGGACCGCGCCCCCACCATCGTGAAGGGCATGGCCCGCGGTCTGGGTCCTGCCAGGCCCCAGGAGATCGAGGTGGTGGGGGACGACGTGAAGAGCCTGGGGAACCAGCCTTTCGAGGCATCCCGGGGGACGTTCATGTCCAACATGATCCGTTGGCCCATGAACACCAAGTGGTTCAAAAACCTAATGATAGACAGGCCCTGGCCCAGGGAGGAGATCTGCACCCTCTGCTACCAGTGCCGGAAGATCTGCCCGGCCGGTGCCATCAGCAAGGCGACCGACGGCAAGAAGACACCCGCCTACGACTATGACATATGCATCCGGTGTTACTGCTGCATGGAAGCCTGCCCGGAAGCCGCCATTACCAGGAAGGCGGGAAAACTGCAGTGGCTCTCCCGGTTGTAAGAAGAAAGGACACCGTGGAAGCCATTGCAGGAGGCACTAAAAAAATAGTTATTGACAATTGCAATGGCAGGTTTATTATATTGTAGATTGTTCATGAGCATGCGCCTTCAGGTTAGCTTTCGGAAAAACAATCCCAGAGCCGAAGAAAGGCTCTGGGATTTTTATTGGGAAAATCTTCCGCTTCACCCGGTTCCCCGAAGAGCAAAACGAGCGCGAATGCGAGGACAGGGCGGCCGTTTCCCTTTGCGGAAAGCGCGGCCCGTGTTTCCCGATGAGCGATCCATAACAACCGGACCTTCGCGGCGAATGCATCGCCGGGAAGGCCCAAAAACTGCCCCGTAAGGGCATGAAGAAAACCAATTTTAGGAGGTAGCACAGTGGCAAAAGGAACGGTAAAATGGTTTAACGACGCCAAGGGTTTCGGCTTTATCGAGCAGGAAAACGGACCCGATCTTTTCGTGCACCACACCGCGATCGCGGGCGCCGGCTTCAAGTCCCTCTCCGAGGGCGAGGCCGTGACCTTCGACGTTGTGCAGGGCGCCAAGGGCCCGGCGGCCGCCAACGTGGTCAAGGGTTAAGCCCTGCGGCCTTCACGGCCGCACGTTGCGCAATGAAAAGGCAGGGCGCCTCTTTCCCTGGAAAGAGGCGCCCTGCCTTTTTCTTATTTGGACAAGCTTTGCAAACAGGCCGAGGTATCCGGTCGTTGGAGAAGAACCCCTCCCGCCCCCCCTTGCTGGGAGGGAGTATCGCCGCT
>JBFMHL010000168.1:0-2896 GCA_040753055.1 Thermodesulfobacteriota bacterium
CGTCCCTCCTGCCCAGACCGCGGCCTTCCGGCGGATCGGGAATTTCCCTGGGAATTTGTAGCACGGCAAAATCGGGCAAACCTGGAAACGGCAGTCCCATGTCCTGCTTTGCCCCTTCCAGGCGCATCCGGCGCGCCTTGACGGTCTCGGCAGGTCAGGAGAAGGAGTGGTGTGTTGTGTTTAGTTGACACTAAATGGCGCGTATATGTTATGATTCACGATGTGCTTTTGTACCCGGCAGGCCGTCTGCCCGGCCTGCCTCCACGGCTTCCCGGAAGAGCCCGGGGCCGGAACTCACGGAGGGGGAAACAGGATCCATGATCGCATGCCGAGAAACCATCCAGAGCCTCGTTCTGCACCAAACTCGACCGGAGCCCCGCCTCTGGGACCCCGGGCTTGCCGAGCTCTCCCGTCAGGCGGCTGCCGAGCAGGGGATGCGCCCCGATGAGCTTGCCCGGGAGCTTGCCGATCTGTGGGGAAAAGCTTTTGAAGAGTCCCTTTCCCGTCGGGTGTCCCTGGTTCTGCCGGACCTTCGCGGGGAGCTTTTACCTGTCCAGTTTCCGGAGACGTCCGGATATGTGGCGTACCTGGACCCTTTCTTCCCCCAGGCCCATCCTCTTTGGGCCTCGTTCACCATCCGGGCCGGCTCCACCCTTCGCCCTTTTCTGGGAGAGGCGCGCGCCGTGCGCGTCCTCTGCGAAGCGGCCGACGGATTCTTCACCACCGCGCAACGGATATGCATGGAGAACGGCTCGTTCAAGGGCGCGGGGCGCTTTCTGGCCCGCCTGGAGGCGCGCTACAAGGCCGGGGACGGCCCCCTGCTGGCCCACATGAACGAGGTCCTCTGCCGGTTCCAGGCACGGCCCATGCCTCTTACCGGCACCTTCTCCCTGCACCGGGCCTATGTCGTCCCCCTGGCGGCGCGGAGCGTCCATGAGCCGGGCCGCTCCGCCTCCCTTGCCGCCGCCGTTCCGGACCTGGTTTCCTCGGTCATAGCCGACCTGGACCGCGAGCCCATACCCATCGTCATTCACGGGCTTCCCGGCCACGGCAAGACCTCCGCCGCCCTTGCCCTGTCCCACGCCCTGTCTCCGGTGGGGCGCCTTCCCGCCACCGGGTTTTTGTTTTGCGAGTTCAAGAGCCTGGTGCACCTGGAAAGCGGGGGGGAGGAGGCCCTGCGGAGGCGGCTGCCCTTCGTGTACGGCGAGGACTTTTTCCACGGAAAGAGGCTGGTGCTCATTCTGGACGGCATGGACGACTGCCGGTGCTCGGAGGGACCGGACCTGTTCTTCAAGGACTTCGTGCGGGACCTGGCCCGCATGGCCCGCCGCGTGAATCGGAGGGCCGACTCTCGTCTGGACCTGGTGCTCACCGGACGCAGCCGCTTTTTCGCCAAGGTCAGGACATCCCTTCCCGCTCCCTTCATCGAGTATGAGATCGCAGACTTCGACTCCCGCCGGGTCGGAGCCTGGCTGGACAACTGGAGCCGGGAGAAGGGCCTGGAAACGAGGCTTTGCCTGGGCGACCTGGAACGGAACAACCTGGATGAGCTCTCCGGGCAGCCCGTTCTCCTGTGCCTGTCGGCCCTGCTTTTATCCGACAGAACCGGCAACGGCTCCCGCCCGCCGGTTCCGGAGCCGGACCGGCGGGGCATCTACCGAACCATCGTGTCCTGGACCTACCACAAGCTCTGGCACCAGGACCCGCGCCCCGCGGACTTCCCCGACCGCAAGACCTACACCGCACTGCTCCGTGCCGCGGCCTTCGCCCTGCACCAGGAGGGTGGAAACACCATCTCCATGGACCGGCTCGCCTCCCGGCTGGCGGAGGGGCGGGAGCGCCATCAGCTCTGCGACATCCTTCCCCACGAGCCGGACCGGGTCCGTGCCGTGTGCGAGAAGCTCGCGCTCCTGTTCTTCGTGTCCGCCGATCCGGGCAACAGCTTCTCATTCGTGCACGAAACCTTCCGGCATCACCTGTGCGCGGAGGAGATGTTCTCCCTGCTTTCCGGCCTGGTCACCGATTTCGCCCCGGAGCAGGCCGAGGCAAGTTGCCGCGAGATGGCGCCGGAGCTTTACGGGCTCCTGGGACGCGCGCCCCTCAACGAGGAGATCATGGGCTTCTGCCGGCCCATCATGGCATCCAGCCGACGTGAGGCCGAAGCGATCCTGGAAGCGCTTTCTGCCTTTTTCCTCCGGGCCCAGGATCGCCGCTACCTTCCCTTTTGCATTTCCACAAACGGCTCCGACCCTTACCGCATCCACGCCTGCGTCCTGCACGGCCTGTTCTGCTGGATCTCGGAACTCAGGCGCACGCTTTACCCGGACAGCCGCAAAAACGGGCATCTTCCCGACCTGTTTCCCGACAAGGGAGGGCTGGCCCGGTTCCTTTCCGCTCTGGCGGCAGCTCGGCATCCCTTTTCCGAAGGCTTCCCTCTGGATTTCTCGGGTATGGACATGGCGGGCCAGGACCTTTCCCGCCTCCCCTTGACGGCATCCTGCATGGAGAACGTCGTTCTTCGCCGGGCGAATCTTTCCGGCGCAAGCCTGGCCGGCTCCTTTCTGATCAATGCCGAACTCGGGGAAACGGACCTCTCGGGGGCAGACCTTTCCTGCGCCTATCTCGACCACGCCAAATGCCAGGGAGCGGATTTTTCCCGGGCGCTGCTCCGGGATGCAAGGATGGACTGCGCCAAGCTGCATGGGGCCGTTTTGCGGTCCGCGCTGTTCATACGAACGGATCTCTCCGGCGCGGACCTTTCCGGAACCGACCTCTCCGGGGCGGTATTTCTGGACGCGGTCACGGACGGGGTTCGCTGGGACGGGGCCAACAAGGAGGAGGCCGTGTTTGTGGCCACCAGGAGCCGTTGAAGAACTCTCCTTCGGCATAAAGCTTT
>JBFMHL010000169.1:0-11154 GCA_040753055.1 Thermodesulfobacteriota bacterium
GGTACACCTTCGAGATCCGGCTCAAGCAGGAGGGCGCCAGCTATTACCTGGACGGAAACCTCATTTACGACTCCAGCTACTCCGGGGAGATGGACCTGCGCCCGGGAATCACGGCGGCCCAGAAGACCGCGGACCTAGACGACCTTCAAGTGACGGCCGCCTTGTCCGGGCCCAGGCCCTACGCCGTCTACCCCTGCGCGGGCACCTTCCCGGGGACCCTCACAGTACTGGACGGGGCCGGCAACCAGGCTTCGGCCGGGCTCATCGCCCAGATCTCCGGGAACATGCCGCCCAAGGTCATCTGCGTGCCCTGGGTGGCCACGGATCCCAAGTTCCCGCACGAAACCTACAACGGCAACACCATCACGCTGAAGGGCGTGGTCCACGACGCCAACGCCGCAACCTACCAGTGGGACTTCGGGGACGGCACCCAGTCGGCGGTTACCGCCGCGGCCAACCCCTACGACCTGTCCGTGCGGCACACCTATCCGGACGCCCCGGACGGCACCCCCTTCGTGGCCACCCTGACGGTGACCGACACGGACGGGGCTTCCTCTTTCGACACCTACAACGTGGCGGTCAAGGACAAGAGCATGGATGTGGAGGTAAACGTGGCCATTGACGAGGCCCTGTGGTACCTCCACCGCCAGCAGGAACGCACGGGAGGCAACAACGACGGCCGCTGGGTATACAGCAGCTACACCTCTTCTCCCACGGGCTCGGTCCTGCACGCCTTCGAGATCCACTCCCACCTGGAGAACGGCGATCCCTCGGAAAACCCCTACGTGGAGACGGTGCGCCGCGGCATGCGCTACCTGTTCACCACGCTCCAGAAGAGGACCATCGGCGTCCAGACCTACGGCGATCCGGACACCAACGCGAACGGCTACGGACTGGAGGTCAACTCCGGCCGGCCCATCTACGAAGGCGGCATGGTCATGATGGCCATCGCCGCATCGGGCACCCCGCTTGCCGTCGCGCGGTCCGGAGGCGCGGGCATCTCCGGCAGGAACTACTTCGACATCCTGACGGACATGGCCGACTGCTATGCCTGGGGTCAGTATGACAGCGGCGCAAACCGGGGCGGATGGCGTTACTCCTGGAACGAGGGGCCGGACAACTCGGCCTGCCAGTGGGGCGCCATGGGCCTGGAAAGCGCGGAGAAGTCCTTCGGGGTCATTATTCCCCAGTGGGTGAAGGACCAGAACAAGGTGTGGATATCCTACTCCTGGGACGGCACCCAGTGGGGCTACAGCGGAAGCGGGGGTGTGACCAACGCCACCACCCCGGCGGGCATGTCTCAGGTGGCCTTCGTGGGCTACCCCACCACCAACTGGTACTGGATCAACGCGGAAAGCTATCTTGCGAGCCAGTGGGATGCCCGCTACGTGAACACCAAGAACTACTATGCCCTGTACGGCCTAGCCAAGGCGATGCGCATCGCCCTTCCGGATGCGGTCACCCTCATGGCCAAGGGCACCCCCTGGGAGCTCGATTGGTACATGGACGAGACCCGGGGCGTGGCCCGCACGGTCATAGACGACCAGTACCGCGACGACACCGCTAAGAACGGCTGCTTCAACGTTTCGGGCATTGACGGCAACCTCATCTCGGAAGGTGCCATGCGCACCGCCTGGGGCGTGGTGATCCTGTCCAAGACCCTGTTCGTGAAGCCGCCCGTGGCGGACGCGGGCTCCGACCAGGTCTACGGCGTGGACTGGGAGCTCACCCTGGACGGCTCGGGCTCCTACCACACGGACCCCTTCCGCAGGATCGTGCTCTACGAGTGGGACGTGAACGGCGACGGAACCTACGACTACGCATCGGTGCAGCCCACGGCCAAACACACCTATCACACCCTGGGCTCGTACACGGTGACGCTGCGGGTGACGGACGACAACATCCCGCCCATCACCGACACCGATACCGCCACCATCACCATCGCAGTGCCGCCGCACGCGCCCAATGCGCGGCCGGGCGGGCCTTACTCCGCAACGGCCGGTGTGCCGGTCACCTTCGACGGGTCGGCCTCCTTCGACATTGACCCTACGGACTACATCACCAAGTACGAGTGGGAGTTCGCGGGCGGCTTCCCCTACGACTTCGCCGAGGCCGAAGGCCAGAGCGTCACCCGGGTCTACATGAGCCCGGGCACCTTCGTGGTGGGCCTGCGGGTCTGGGACAACGGAGTCCTGAGCGACAACGGAGTGAAGCTCTCCAACACGGCCTTCACCACCGTGACGGTGACCGCCAACCTGCCGCCCGAGGCCGACGCCGGCGGGCCTTACTCCGTGGACGAGGGCCAGCCCCTGACCTTGTCGGGCTCCGGCTCCCGCGATCCCAACGGCGACCCCATCACCTTCGCCTGGGATCTGGACAACGACGGCAGCTACGACGACGCTGCGACGGAAACCGCGGTTCACACCTGGAACGCGGACGGAGCCTACACCGTGGGCCTGGAGGTTTCCGACTCGGACGAGACCGATACGGACACGGCCACCGTGACCGTCAACGATCTCGCTCCCGCGGCGGCCTTTTCCTTCCCGGCCGGCACCCACTACGAAGGCAACCCCGTGGCCTTCACGGACCAGTCCACCTCGCCGGTGGACGCCATCGTCTCCTGGACCTGGAACTTCGGCGGCCAGGGGACCAGCACCCTGCAGAACCCGTCCTTCATCTTCATCGGGGCCGGGAACTACACGGTGAGCCTCATGGTCACCGACTCGGACGGCTCGGAGAATACGATCACGCACCAGGTGGCCATTGACCCGGTGCCCAACGACCCCCCCAACGCAGACGCGGGCGGGCCCTACGTCGTAAACGAGGGCGTGCCGCTCACCCTGGACGCTTCGGGCTCCACGGACCCGGACGGAAACGCCCTCACCTTCACCTGGGACCTGGATAACGACGGCGCATTCGACGACGCGGCCGGAGAAAAGCCCGTCCATACCTTCATGGTGGACGGAAACTACACGGTCCGCGTACAGGCCTGGGACGGGCTGGCCGCGGATACGGACAGCGCCCAGGTCACGGTGAACGACCTGGCGCCCTCGGCGGCCTTCTCCTTCAGCCCAGCGGTGGCCGAGCTGGGGAACCCCATCGCCTTCACGGACCAGTCCACAAGCCCGGTGGACGCCATCGCCACCTGGTCCTGGAGCTTCGGCGGAGAGGGCACCGGCAACCAGCAGAACCCGCAGTTCGTGTTCGCCAATCCCGGCCAGCATGTGGTTGCGCTCACCGTCACGGACACGGACGGGTCCACATCCACGGTAAACCATACGGTCACCATACACAGGCTCACGGCGGCCATCACGGGCGACGCCCAGCGGGAGGAGGGGAGCTTCGGCAGTTGGGACGCTTCCGGCTCCACGGTGTCGGCGCCTTACGTCATCACCGGGTACGAGTGGGACTTCAACTACGACGGGGCGACCTTCGTCCCGTCCGGGACGACCGGGCCGCAGGCGTCGCGCGCCTACGCCGACAACGGCGCCTACACCGTCGCGGTGCGGGTCAGCGATTCCCGCGGAGACAAGAAGATCGCCTCCCTGGGCGTTGCGGTGACGGACCGCGGCCCCGTGGCTGACTTCAGCTTTGCGCCCGCAATGGCGGAGCTGGGATCGCCCACTGTTTTCACGGACCTTTCCACGTCCTCGCCCGACCCGCTGGCCGCCTGGCAGTGGAACTTCGGAGGCCAGGGAGCGAGCGCGGCGCAGAACCCGCAGTTCGTCTTCGCCAGCGCCGGCACCCACGCGGTCACGCTGACGGTGACGGACGATGACGGCACTGCGGACAGTGTTTCCAAGCTGGTCCTGGTCCACAGCCTGACGGCGGCCGTGACCGGCGATGCCAACCTGCCGGAAGGCACGGCGGGCAACTGGGATGCCTCCAGCTCCACGGTGTCGGCGCCCTTCGCCATCACGCTGTACGAGTGGGACTTCAACAGCAACGGCATCATCTTCGTGCCGTCGGGGATCACCGGGCCCCAGGCCTCCTTCGCCTTCCCGGACAACGGCGTGTTCACCGTCGCGGTGCGGGTGACAGACTCCTCGGGCGCCTCGAAGATCGCCGCCATTGCCGTGACCGTGATCAACGTTCCGCCCTTGGCCGACGCCGGGGCGGACATCAACGCGTCCGTGGGGGCCAACACCCCCTTCGCCGGCTCCTTCACGGATCCGGGCACGGGCGACACCCACACCATCACCTGGGACTTCGGGGACGGAGGCACCGCAAACGGGACCCTCACCCCCACCCACAAGTACATGGCCATCGGAGTCTACACCGTCACCCTTACCGTGACGGACGACGACGGAGGCCAAAGCACCGACACCCTGACGGTGACGGCGCAGCTTACCAACCTCCCGCCCGTGGCGGAGGCGGGCGGACCCTACACCGTGGACGAGGGCAAGGCCGTGACTCTGAACGCCACCGCGTCCTCCGACCCGGACGGAAACCCGCTCACCTTTGATTGGGACACGAACAACGACGGAGTGTGGGGCGACGCGGCAGGGCCCACCTGCCAGCGCACGTGGATGCAGAACGGCGTTTACACGGTGGCCGTAAAGGTGTCCGACGGCCTGGCCGACAGCACCGACAACGCCACCGTCACCGTCAACGACCTTTCGCCCACGGCCTTTTTCGGCTTCTCCCCGGGCGACCCGACCCAGGAGGAAACGGTCCAGTTTACGGACAAGTCCACCACGCCGGTGGACGCCATCGTGGCCTGGTCCTGGAACTTCGGCGGAAAGGGGACCAGCAACGCCAGGCACCCGGCCTTCAAGTTCGGGGAAGCGGGTGACTTTGCGGTCTCCCTCACCGTGACCGACGCGGACGGCTCGCGGCATACCTTCACGCAGACCGTGAGCGTGGCCAAGTGCCAGGACAGCGAGGAGGGCGGCTGCTTCATCCAGAGCATCGGGTGGTAGCAGGCTGCCGGAAAACCCGTGAGGCAACAGCACTCGAAAAAGAGAAACTCATGGAGAGGTCATCGGATATGAAAAGGAAGAACATTGCTGCGGCCCTTCTGGTCCTGTTTTGCGCCGTGCTCGGATTCGCCCGGGAGGGGGCCTGCCGGATGGAGCAGGGGGCCATCACCCTAAACGCCTTCGGGGGAGGCTATTTCTTCGAAGGCAACCAGAACGTCGCCGACAGCCCCATGGGAGGCCTGGGCGTGACCTACGCGCTCGATCCCAACTGGGCCGTGGAGTTTTTCGCGAGCTACGGCAACTTCGCGGTAACCTACGAGGGGGCCCGCTGCAACTGCTCCGAGAAGGACACCGACGTGGACGGCGTGGCCACCTGGGTGAGCGTCCTGTACGAGCTGGACGTGGAGGGCAAGGTCACGCCCTTCTTCACCCTGGGCCTGGGCGGGCTGTTCCTGGAGGACAACCGGGCCATCGAGCGCGAGGCGTCCTTGCTGGGCAACATGGGAGCGGGGCTCAAGTACCACCTGCGGGAATGGCTGTGGTTCCGCACGGAGCTCCTGTATGCCCTCACCACTCCCGGGGCCTACAACAACGCCATGGCCTGGGCGGGCTTCAGCGTGAAGATCGCGCCCTAGGTTCCCGAAGCCGAAACCCAGGGCCGCAGGGAAAAAAGAACGAGAGAAACAAAAAGAGCACGGCCCGCCTCCCGGTCTTTCGGGGGTGCGGGCCGTATGCTTTTGGTGGGCTTGCCGTTGCCTTCACCAAACGGTTGAATATGGGTAATCGTCAGGCTCTAAGTATATCTTCCTTCGGGATTGGAGACGGTTTTTGCCGTCGTTACATGAACTATCCCTAAAGAGCCGTCCTGGGGCGCGCTCCAAAAAGTTTTGCGGAAAAAGGGGAAGAAAGGGGGTGGAGGAGGGGGAAAAGCCGCTCCTTTCAACAGGGGTTTTCTCCTCTCCCGCAAAATTCCCTTCCTGGTTATTTTTAAGATAACTTCCGAGCTAGATTTTATTCCGGGTGCGGACGGCCAGGACGCCGTTGGGGAAGGAGAATTCCGACCAGGCCTCGCGGCCGCTGGCCAGGTTCACGATGCGCGCCCGGGATGCCCCGTCCGTTTCTCCGGACCAGACATCCCAGCGCGCCAGGGGCAGCAAGGGCGCTTGCCGGCCCGTGGCCCCCAGGCCTCCCTGCTTGAGGCTCAAAAGCTCCTTGCGGGAGGGCATGGTCCACCTGCCTCCGGAAAGGGGAAGGCTTGCCGCCCATTTCCCGGCTTGCTCCCAGTCCAGGCCCTGCTCCGGTCCGGCCGTCCACTCCAGCCCGGCCGCGGAATCCACCATCACCCCGTCGGCGGTTTTCCAGAACCGGACGGGGAGGGGGATGCCCTTCTCCTTTCCCACCGGGCCGGCCCGCACCATCTCCCTTCTTCCCGGCGTGTGCGGGTTGGCGCGCACCGTGAGCCGGTAGACGGAGTCGGGCAAAAGCTTGTCCAGGCGGAAGGCTCCGTCCTCGCCCGTCACGACAATGCTGCCTTCGCATCCCTTCACCGGGCGGGTGGCTTCCGCTGCGATCTCCACGCCGCGCAGGGGCAGGCCCTTGCCGTCCACGGCCTTGCCGAAGAGGACGGAGACGGCCGGCTGGATGACGATGGGGTTCTGGAGGGTCCGGGTCTGCCCCTCGGGGGCCGCCCGGAGCATCAGGCCGGGCCGGTCCACCCAGCCGTCCCGGGAGAGGAGGGCCGATTCGGTGTAGCTCACGCTCATCACCGGAGCCAGGGTCCAGTCCGTGACCAGAGGCGTCAGGACGTACTTTGCCGAAGGAAAGAGCTTGGTCAGCCGGAAGGCGCCGTCCCGGCCCGTGACGGCCTCCCGCTCCTCGTAGCCACGGACGGGGGAAACCTGCCGCGCGATGACGGTGAGCCCGGCCAGCGGCCGCCCGTTGCCGTCCAGCACGGCGCCTTCCAGGCCGGAACGCTTTCCGCATGCGGCGGCCGTAAGGATGAGCAGAAAAAGAGCGAAAAACCTAAGGAAGCTTTTCATGGGGCCGGGCTCCGCGAAAGAGGCCAACCGTTCTTGCAGGGCAAAGGGAGGCCTGAAAGCCTTCCCGAAAAGAAAACGGGCCGGAAAAAACGCCGGAGGCGCCTTTCCGGCCCGGAATATCTGGCGGAGAGAATGGGATTCGAACCCATGAAGCAGGTTTCCCCACTTACTCGCTTAGCAGGCGAGTGCCTTCAGCCTCTCGGCCATCTCTCCGGAACAGCGCAAATTTTTTTGCTGCGGTAACGGCCGGGTCCCGGAGGTCGCAGCCCCGTTCCCGGCCCGATGGTGGCGGAGGGAGTAGGATTCGAACCCACGGGGCTTTCACCCAGCGGTTTTCAAGACCGCCGCCTTAGACCACTCGGCCATCCCTCCTAGCAGGTCGGCGTTGCGCCCGG
Source organism: Thermodesulfobacteriota bacterium (assembly GCA_040753055.1). Lineage (GTDB taxonomy): Bacteria > Desulfobacterota > Desulfobacteria > Desulfobacterales > Desulfatibacillaceae > JBFMHL01. Next base: position 7,357 of record JBFMHL010000169.1, read on the forward strand.
GTCAAGGCCCGCGCCGCGCGGCCCCGCCTGGCAACATTAACAAAGAATCGCCTTTTATCATCCAGAAAAAGGGCGGTCAACACCCAATCGCGCAAAAGCCCGCCCCGTCCTTTTGCCGGGCGCTTTACACCGGCGCCTGGTCCCTGTATACTGCGCCGCCAAACCATGAGGAAACGCGCCATGCATAGATCCTGTCTCTTTACGGCCGTAAGCATATCGCTTCTTCTGCTCGCCGCAGCCCCCTGTCCGGCGAAGGACGAGGCAGCTCCCGCCCCGCCGCTCAAGCCTGTTGCCGCGGCCGCAACAGAGGGCCCGAGCGTGCTGGACGTGCTTGCCGGGGTGGAAAAGCGCTACGGCAAGGGCGGAGTATGCGGAAAGTTCTTCCAAGAGGCCGCCCTGGCCGGCGTGGGGGTCTCCGATTTCGCGTCCGGGACCGTCTGCTTCAAGTACCCGGACAAGATGTACTGGCTCTACACCGAGCCCGAGGACCAGCTGGTGGTTTCGGACGGAAAGACCCTCTGGATCTACCGCAAGGCCGACAACCAGGTGATGATGGGAGACGCGGCCGAGTTCTTCGGCCAAGGCGACGGAGCGGGCTTTCTGGCGAACGTGGCGGGCCTGAAAAAGCGTTTCGCCCTGGCGTGGGCCACGGAACGGCTCACCGCGCCCTGGGCCCGGGAGAACTGGTACGCGGTCAAGCTCATCCCCTACAAGCCCCGGCCGGAGTTCACCGTCCTTTATCTCGCCATTGATAAAAAGACCTTCGAGGTGCGGGAGTCCATCTCCGAAAACGAGCACGGGGACACCACGCGCATCGTCTACAGTGATCTCTCCTTCGGGGGCGGCACGCCCGAGGAGAAGTTTTCCTTCAAGCCGCCCGCCGGGGCCGAAGTCCTGACCCTGGACGAGATGGAGAAGTGATCCGGCGTTCCTTTTCGCCCCACTGGCTTGCCTGTGCCGCATTCCTGCATTACCGTCTGATATCGCGCAGCCAAAGGAGGCGGACATGGCGCAGGAAAAAATGGCGGTACGCGAGCTGGCCAAGGTGACCGTGCGGCTTAGGGCCGGCGTGGACCGGAAAGAGGCCCTGGAGTCCGAACCCGAGGAGATCACCTTCGTCTACGGCGTCGGCTCCCGCGGGATTACGGGGCTGGAGTACGAGTTGGCGGGCAAGGTGCCCGGAGACATCCTGGAAGTCTCCGTGTCGGCCTGCCAGGCCGGAGAGGTCCTGGGCCATCTGCCCCTTCCCGCGTATCGGTGGTTCGCCGTGCGGGCGAGCGTGCTTCTCGTAATCGAGGTGCTGGCCGTGCAGGAATCCGAGCCCCGGGAGGTGGTGCAGGCCATGGCCCGGGCCCAGGAAGGGTGTGAGTGCGGCTGCGGTTGTGGCTGCGGGGGATAGCCCCCGGTCAGGACGCCCGCAACGCGGAAAAGGGACCGTGCCAGGAGCAGCGGTCGCAGAAGACCTCGGTATCCGGCCCCACCGCAAGCCCCTGGGGAATCTCCGCGTCGAAGACCGCAGAGCCTTCCGGACACGTGAAGGAGTGGGTTTCATAGTCCATTTCCGGATCCTTTACGAAAAAGCGCGGGCAACCGCACAAGGGGCATTCCATGGAGCCTCCCTTGATTACGACCCATCTGGGAAACAGCTCTTTATAGGTCGCACTCGGTCTTTTTTTAATTTTTCCCCATTTACGAGGATTTCCGCTGCCGGTATCGGCAGCAACCTTGTAACTGCAGGCCTTGGACGTGCATCAATAAGTTCTGCGGAAAAGGGGGAGGAGGTACGGGGGAGAGGGAAATGAGGTCCCGGGGCGGCGGAGCAGCCTCGGAGAAAGCATAACCCACTCTTTTCAAAAGGGGTTTGCCTCCCTGCCCGCGTAAAATCCTTTCGTTGATTTTTGCGATGGCTCCCCACAGCGACTATCGTCGCCGGCAATCAGGTTTTTTAAAAATAACCCAAGGTCAGGCCTCGCGCAACCCCCATGCTTCGCCATGAGGGGCCGCACCCGAAAGCATGAGCCCTTCCGCACGCAAAATCGCAACCTACATCCTGGACGCGGGCGTTGCCCTCTACTTTATCCTCTGCGTGGCCATCGTGGCCACGGGCGGCTTCGTCTTCCATGCCCTGGGCCTCCGCATTTCCTGCCAGAGCCTGGTCAACCCCTTGGGCATCCTCTTCCTGCTGATTGTGCTCCGCCTTGTGGCGGGCCGGAACAAGAACGCGCTCCTTTGTCTGGGAAGCACCGTTTTCGCGGCGCTGGTTTTTCTCTACGGGCTGGAAGCGGTGCTGTATGGAAAGGAGAAAAAGGCTGTTGCAGCCCTTTCCGCTCCGGCCGTGCCGACCGCCGCTCCGGCGGCCTCCGTTGCCGGGAAGAACTACGATCCTCTTCGGAACGACGGTGTAAACTGGACCTGGGGTCACGCTGTACGCAACAATGCCTGGGGCTTCCGCGAGAGGGAGATCGTCGTGCCCAAGCCGGACCATGTTTTCCGCATCATGGTGCTGGGCGACTCCCTCACCTGGGGCGCAGGCCTGGAGGAAGCCGAGCGCTACACGAACCTGATGGAGGATGCGCTCCGGAAAGACGGCCAACAGGCGGAGGTCCTGAACTTCGGCATTCAGGCCGCGCCCACCACGAAGGAGAGGGACATCCTGCGGCAGTTCGGCCCCCGGGTGTCGCCGGACCTGGTGGTTTTGGGGTTTTGCTACAACGATCCCCAGCCCCGTTCCGCCAACTGGTCCAAGGAGAGGGCCCGGCTGGAGGATGCGTATGCCGTCGTCGCCTCCCTGCGCTACCTGGGGATGAAACGGGCCTATCATTTCCTTATAGACCGCGTGGACAACCTGGCCGCCCGGCACCATCTGATTCCCTCGTGGCACGAGGCCCTGGACCGGGTCTACCAGCAGGGATCGCCGGAGTGGACCGCCTTTTCCCAGGCCCTTTCCGAAATCTCCGCCTGGGCCCGGGAATACACGGGCCAGCCGCCGGTCTTTGCGGTCCTGACCCAGAACCTCCACCGGGGAAACGCGGCGGACTTCGCCGGGACCCCGGAAGGCCGCTGGTTCGCCCGCGCGGCGCAGGAAGCGGCGGCCCGGGGCTTTGTGGTGGCGGACCCCGCCCCTCTCTTCGCCGCGGGCTTTTCCGCGGAGGAGCTGGCGGTGAACCCCCTGGACAGCCACCCCTCCGCAAAGTGCAACCGGGCCTATGCCGAGACCCTGCTCCGCACCATCGAGCCCATGACCCGGAAGGGCCGGCCATGATCCGGGTGCTCCACGTGATCACCACGCTGTCTACCGGCGGGGCCGAGATGACCCTGGCCCGCCTGGTCCCGGCCATGGACCGGAGCCGCTTCGAGAGCCGGGTGGTCTGCCTGGCCGCCCCCGGCGCCCTGGCCCTCGAGCTCCGGGACCGGGGAGTCCCCGTGGAAAGCCTGAGGATTGGGCGGGGAAGCATCCGCCCCCAGGCTCTCTTCGCCTTCCAGGGGCGGCTTCTGGCCTACCGTCCCCGGGTGGTCATGACCTGGCTCTACCACGCCGACCTTCTGGGAGCCCTCACCGTGCCCTTCGTGCCGGGCGCCCGCCTGGTCTGGAACCTGCGCTGCTCGGACATGGACCTATCCCGCTACTCCCGGCTCACCCGCGCAGTGCGCTCCTCCTGCGCGCGGATGTCCTTTCTTCCGGCCGTGGTGGTGGCCAACTCCCACGCCGGGCTGGCCCGGCACCGGGAGATGGGCTACCATCCCCGGCGTTTCCTGGTAATCCCCAACGGCGTGGACCCGGACCGGTTCCGGCCGGAC
>JBFMHL010000170.1:0-23477 GCA_040753055.1 Thermodesulfobacteriota bacterium
AGGGAAGTCGAACTCGTAGGCGCCCTTGTCGGATGCGAGCCCCATGGGCCGGGGAAAGCCCCGCTGGTCGGTGGCCGGGGCAAACGAGTCGTCTCCGGTGTTGACCATGGACGAGTACTCGTCCAGCGCCATGGTGAGGGTCGGCCCGCCGTTGTCGGCCAGGGGCATGAGCATGGGGTCGAAGGTGTTGGTGTCCATGCCGCCCCAGCCCGTAGAGTCCACGGTGTTGGTGACGTGGTTGTATCCCCACGAGATGAACTGGCCGTACACGTCGGGGCCGGAGTCGGGGGCCTGGTTTCCGTGGATGATGGTGTTCTTGACGGTGGTGCTGGACACCCCCTGCTCCACCGCTCCGCCACCCTTGCCCGTTCCGGCCGCGGAGCCGGTTTCGCCGTTGGCGTCCAGGCCCCGTATGGTGATGTTGCCCGAAACCGTGCAGTTCAGAAGATAGGTGCTGCCGCTCATGTAGGTGAAGAGGCCGCCGCCCATGCCGGCTCCGCCGCCCGAGCTCACGCCGGACATGGCGTTGCCGCCGCTGTCGCCGCCCAGGCCAACGGACTCGCCCAGGCCGCCGCCGCCGCCGTAGCCGCCGTTTCCGCCCTGGCCCCAGATGGGCGCTCCGCCGCCGCCGCCGCCGCCGAATCCGCCGTTGCCGCCGCCGCCGTTGCCCTGGCCGCCCTGGCCCCAGAGCCCCGCCGATCCGGAGTCCAGATAGGGGGTGTAACCGGTGGATTCGGACTGGCCTGCGCCGCCCTGCGCCGAGTTGTTGGCAATGGTGCAGTTGATGAGGTCCACCTGGGACGACTCGTTGAAAAGGCCGCCGCCCAGGCCCGCCCCTGCTCCGCCCGCCGCGTGCATGAAACCGCCCATGCCGCCCAGGGCCTGGTTGCCGGAAATGAGGCAGCCCTCCACCGTGGCCGTGACATTGTCCGCAAAGTACAGGCCGCCGCCCATGCCGGCTCCGCCGCCGCCGCCGCCGGCTTCGCCCGTCCCTTCTCCGCCCGTGCCGCCTTCGGCCACATTGCCGAGTACTGCGCAGTTGAGCATCTGGAAGGAGCCCGACACGGTGGCCTCCACGTAGATGGCACCTCCCAGGCCCGGAAAGCCTCCGCCGGAAGGCGCTCCCGCTGCGCCGTCCGTTCCCTTGGCATGGCCGTCCTTCAGGGTGATGCCCGAAATCGTGACGCTAAAGGAAACTCCGCTGATGGAAAAGATGCGGCTGCTGTTGTTGCCGGAGATGGCGAGGTTCTTGGCCCCGGGGCCGATGATGGTGATGCTTTTATCGCTGATCCCGATCTGGCCGGTGGTGAGCAGGATCTCGCCGGAGATTCCTGTGCAGTCAACGATATCCAGACTCAACGCAGCTGCGACCGTGTCGCGCAGGGAGCCTGGTCCGGAGTCGTCGAGGTTGGTCACGTAGCGTGTCAGGGAATACGCCGGAGAAGCAAGGATGATCACGCAGGCGAAAACCATTGCCGCCAGCGGACTGAAGCCGGCCCTGCCCGTTCGTTTCGTGCCGCTCATCTGGTCCTCCTTGGCGCAGAGCCCTGGGCCGCCTGCTGCGGCCCGTCGGGACAAGCGCAAACAATTCCACGGAAGCGTCGGGCGCATCTCGCCCGGCCCCCGCCTTGGTATTGCATGATTTTCTGTAGCAGGCGATCATTGCGGCCCGGCCAAGGGCCTGCCGCGGAAACACAAAATTGAGGAAAACCTGAATCCGTGACGGGCTTTTTCGTTAAAGGGGCCAAAGCCCATAGTTTGGGCGTTCAGGCCAAAAACGATGTTTTCCTCGGAGTGAAAGTCTTTTTCCGCCCTTCGAGGCGGCTCCATGCGGCCCGTCTGCCGCTTCAGGCCGCGGCCGCCGTACGTTCAGTACTGCCGGCTATGGCCTTCCTTGCATCCCAGCCACCCGAGGCCGCTCACGGATTCAGGGAAAACACTTTCTCATCCCGGAAAAGCATGGCTCTTCCGGCTGGAAAGCCGCTCCCGGTGCGGGCTTTCCTGAATACAGAGTTATCCCCCATTACACTGTTGTAATCTAGAAACTATAAACGGAGCTATCCTGCAAAATCAAAGCAAAAAGGAGGCGGGGGCGGGGAAATGTGACGGAAATCATAGGACGGGTATGAAATGAGTGGGAAAACCAACGAGGTTTTCGGGCCGCCCGCAACACGGAGAAGCCTTTCCGTGCGGTTCCGGGGGGCAAATCAACAGGTCTTGCATCAACGGCAGAGGAGACGCACGGATTCGCCCTTTTTAGAAAAACGGCTTTCATCCCCCCGGCGCAAAGCCCCTCTTTGGTTGGGGCCTCTACTTCTTCGCGGTCTTTTTGGCGCCCGGGCCCTTGCGGGCCGGAGCGGGCTTTTTCCCCTCCGCCGGCTTCTTCCGGGCCGCGGGCCGCTTCCCCGGGGCCGGCTCACCCTCGGCTTCCGCTTTTCCCGCTGCTTCCGTCTTCTTGGCGGCTTTATCCTGTTGGGCGCCGGGCGCAAGAATGCTTTGGCAGGCCGGGGAGCCGTAAAACTGTGCCAGCTCGTCGCGGACCGCTTGTTCCAGGAACCCCGACTTCATCATGAGCTTGAGCACCGGCGTCGCGGCCGTAACGATCTCCAGGGTCACCTGCTCCCGGGTGAGCCCCAGGTCGTCCAGAATGTCGGACAATGCCCGGTCGCCGTACTTTTCGAAAAGCGCGTCCACGATCTCCTGGGTAACGCCTAAAAAGTAGGGCGTCTTGCGGAAGGAAAGCCAGAACTCATAACCCAGGACGATGAGGTCCTCCATGTCGTCCGCGTCCAGGTTGGAGAAATGCGAGGCCAACGGGACGCTGCTGGAGGAGCGGAACTGGGCGTCCGCTATTTCCGCGATGCGGTTCTCATCCAGGAAGTCCATGAGGAAGCGCTCGGAGTGCCGGACCGCGATCTCCACGTAGCGGGACAGCCAGTCCCGGATCTGGTCCTCCACTATGGCCGAAAGGCCCGGAGCCGCACGGTTCACCGTGCTCTTGCCCAGCTTGAGCAGGGGAGAAAGGCCGGGCACCCCGCGGGACAGCAGGTTCTCCGAAAGCAGAAAGTCTTTGACCACGCCCAGGAGGAGGTCGGACACCAGCCCCTGATAAGCCGGATTGCGCACCGTGCGGTTGATGAGGCTCTCGCGGGCGTTCTTCAGGTTGGCGGCCTTGTCCACCATCTCGTCGAAGATGCGCCGGGGGAAGATGTCGGCCAGCGTGACGGTCTCGTTCCCCTCGTAGTCCAGGACCCTGCGGGTCATCTCCCCCGCGATCTCGGGGATTCCCCCGCCGAAGTTCCGGTCCACCACGTTGCGCATGATGATGTCCATCACGCGTTCCTGGGTGATCACCTGCTCGAGGGTGACCGTGGCCATCCACTCAAAAGCGATCTCGGTCTTTTCCTTGATGAGCCGGGGAAAACGCTTTCCGCGGGTCAGATCCAAAACGTAGGCAACCTGGGCGTCGAGAAGCTTTTGGGCGGTTTCGTTCATGAAGAAAGGCTCCCAGGGCGGCACGGTAGGATTAGGGGTAATATTTCAAAAAAGGGGCTGTCGCATGCATCCGCAACCGCAACCCCGGCCGGGGCCTCAGCGGCTCCCTGCGGCCGAAAGCACGTGGACCAGCTTGCGCGAAAGATCTTCCACGGCCCTCGGGAGCTCTGCGTCCGGGTCCACCGCCAAGTCCAGGCAGGCCGACTGGGCCACGGCCATCACGATCTCCGCGTGCATCCGGGGGTCGGCGATCTGCGTGCCCAATGTGGCAAAGAAGCGGAAGATCTCTCCGGACAGGACGTCGGTGAAGCCGTCCATGGCGCGGGATATGGCCCTCCGCATGGCGGGCGAGCTTCCGGTCCGCTCCTGGAAAAAGAGCTGCATGAGCCCCGGGTTCTCCGCAACGCACGCAAGGAGCGACTCGGCGAGGAGGCGGGCGAAGGCCTCGGCCGGGTCCACGGATGCCCCCGGCGATTTGGAATAGGCGGCCGCCTTGGAAAAGAAACCCTTCCAGCAGGCGCGCAGCACGTCCTCCGCTTGCTCGGCAAGGGCGAGCCCCAGCTCGTCCATGTCCCGGAAATGGCGGTAAAAGGAGGTGGGGGCGATCCCCGCCTCCCGGGCCACGGACCGCAGGCTCAGGCTGGCGTAGCCCTGAGCCGCGGCCAGCGAAAGCGCGGAATCCATGAGGCTCCGGCTTACCTTCTCCCTCTGCTCTTTTTGATAATCGCGAAAGCTCATGGCAACTTTCATGCGCGGCGGTATAGGTCCGGCCCTGCAAACCAGGGTCCCTGCACCGGGTTGTGTCCCCTAGCCGGAAGGCCCCGGGCACCCCGGTCCTGCGGGACAACCCAAGTCATGGCCCCGGGCGCGTTCTCGCGGTGCCGGGCCGCGGTCCGGCCCCGGTGGATTTTTTCTACCCGGGGACCTTGTGCTTCCCGGTCCGGCCCGCATCCGGGCTTGCGCCCCGCCAGGCCGCAGGCCGGTCCACCGGAAAGCTTTTGAGCAAATTTTTCCAAGTATCCCATAAAGTTGCCACCAGGGCAAGGGAAAATGAAGGCCGCTTTCCTCATGTCATTTCCTCCCCTTGCCGGGGCCCTTGGAAAGACGGATGAACCCGAAACGCGAATAGCACAGAGCAAGCAACGGGTAGCCGGGGCTCAACACGTCCTCGTTTTCCCTCGTGTCGTGGTCAATGCGGATGCCGAGCTTCTTCATGGCGCCCTCCTCCGCCGCTTTCCGCGGCGCTTTTGAATTGACTTCCCCCTATCCGTGTGACAGCATATGTACGCATGTTTGTTTTGACATTTGTGCGTACATCTGTACTTACAAATATTCTCCTTCTCCGCTCTTTGTCAAGGGAAAAAATGCATTATTTTCAACCATCCGAAATAACTGATAAATGGAGGCAAACAACCATGCCCGCCACTCCCTCCCCCCGCTTCGGCAGCTTTATCTGCACCCGGTGCCGCAAAGAAAAGCTCTCCTTTTCCGGCTCCGCCCTCTCCTGCTCCGGCTGCGGAGCCTCCTTCCCCGTCCGCCACGGCATCCCGGACCTGGCCCCCGAGATCGTCATCGCCCGCAGCCCGGCCCAGATGCTCATGGAGTTCCCGCCCGTAGTCCGCATCTACGAAAGCCGCCTGTGGCGCAGGAGCCCCTTCTTCATGCTGCGCACGGGCATCTCCTTCGACCGGGAGGCGGCCCTCATCACCCGCGCCGCCCGGCTCTCCGATGCCGGCTCGCTCCTGGACCTGGCCTGCGGGCCGGGCATCTACACCCGCCCCTTTGCCCGGGCAATGAAGGCAAAGCCCGTCGTGGGAGTGGACCTTTCCATGCCCATGCTCCGCCAGGCCCTCCGCTACGCATCCCGCCAGAACCTGGACAACCTCTGCTTCGCCCGCGCCAGCGCCTTCTCCCTGCCCTTTGCCGACCGAAGCTTCGACGTGGTGAACTGCTGCGGCGCCCTGCACCTGTTCGGAGACACCCCCCGGGCGCTGACCGAGATCTCCCGCGTGCTCTCCCCGGGCGGGCGGTTCACCGCGGCGGTGTTCCGGCGCAACGGCGCCTCCCGGCTGGGCCTCTCCAGGTGGATGGGACGGGCTTCGGGAGTGGAAAGCTACAGCCCGGGCGGGCTCGCGGAAATGCTTAGCAAAGCGGGAATCAAGGGCATGGAGGTGCTCCACGCCGCCGGCCTGTGGATGATCGTGGGCGCGGAAAAGGAAGGATAGGTGTTAAAAAGCACCGGGGGAACCTTTTCTTTCGTGGAGAAAGAAAAGGTTCCCCCAGCCCCATTCCAAAAGAAAGCCTTAGTATGGGCCCACCGACGCATTCGATGAACGGTGATGGTGCGAACGAGGCGAAGCAGGCCTATACGGTTATTCGTCGGTGAGCCGATGACGAATAACCGCGGTTAACGGTTCGAAGCGACTTGGTATTATCTCATCCTCATCCTTGGGCCAGGCCATCCTCTACATGGGTTAGCTCCGATACATTTGTTCGATCAGGTCCGCAAAGGCCTTGTTCACGTATCCCCGTTTCACCTTCATGGTGGGCGTTACCTCCCCGTCTTCCTCGTAGAGCTTCTTGGGCAGGATGGCGAACTTCTTCACCTGCTCCACGCGGGAAAGGGTCTGGTTCACCGCGTCCACCTCCTTTTGCACCAGGTCCCGGATCTCCTGCTTCTCGGTCAGGTCCCGGTAGGTGGAAAAGGGGATCTTGTGCACCTGGGCGAACTTCACCACGTTGTCCTCGTCTATCACGATGATGGCCGCCAGGAACTTCCTCCGGTCGCCCACCACCACCGCGTCGTTGATGTAGGGCGAAAACTTGAGCTTGCTTTCGATATACTGGGGCGTGATGTTCTTTCCGCCGGCCGTAACGATGATGTCCTTCTTCCGGTCCGTGATGCGCAGGATCCCGTCCTCGGAAAGCTCCCCGATGTCCCCGGAGTGCAGCCACCCGCCCTCCAGCGCCTCGGCCGACGCCTCCTCGTTCTTGAAGTAGCCCGCAAACACCGCCGGCGACTTCACCAGGATCTCGCCGTCCGGGGCGATCCTCACCTCGGTCCCGACCACGGGCCTGCCCACCCTTCCGGGAAGGAATTCGCCCGGCCGGCACATGCAGGTCACCCCCGTGCCCTCGGTCTGGCCGTAACCCTCCAGGAGGTTCAGGCCCATTGCCTGGAAGAACAAGAGAACGTCCGGCGAGATGGGCGCGGCCCCGGAGTAGGCCACCCGCATCCTCTCGAAGCCCAGGCGCTCCATGAGCTTGCGGAAAACCGCCCCGTACGCCAGCCCGTAGCCCGCCCGCAGCCAGAGGGGAACCGGCTTCCCCTCGGCCAGGAACTTCGCCCGGGCCTTCCCGGCCTTCAACGCCAGGGCAAAAGCCGCCCTCTTCGTGAAGGTGGCCTCGGACATGCGGATCACCACGGCGGAGTGGTACTTCTCCCAGATGCGCGGCACCGCGTAGCCCACCGTGGGAGACACCTCCCGCATGTTGTCCGTCACCGTGTCCGGGCTCTCGATGAAGTTCACCGTGTAGCCGTTTCGTATCTGGATGAAAACGGAGAAAAGCCTCTCGAAGATGTGGCACAGCGGAAGGAAGGACAAGACCTCGTCCTTCTCCAGCATGGGGTTTTCCTTGGCCACCGTCTCGGCCATCCACGTAACGTTCCGGTGGGTCAGCACCGCGCCCTTGGGCGGCCCCGTGGTCCCGGAAGTGTAGATGAGCACGCACATGTCCTCGGGCTTCACCGCATCGGCTCTGCGGGCGTAAATCCCCGGGTCCCGGGCCAGCACGTTGGCGCCTTCCTCCAGCAGATGGGCAAAGGTCGTCACCCGCGGGTCGCAGAACTCGGCCAGGCCCTTCAGGTCCCACACGATGATCTTTGTAAGCCCCGGCGTCCTGTCCGCGAACAAGAGCCACTTGTCCAGCTGCTCCTCGTTCTCCGCGAACAGGAACTTCGCCTCGCTGTGGCCCACAACATACTCCACCTGCTCAGCCGCGTTGGTGGCATAGATCCCCACGGCGACGCCGCCCGCGCCCTGCACCCCCATGTCGGCGATGACCCACTCGGGCGCGTTGTCGCCGATCAGGCCCACCCGGTCGCCAGGCTCGAGCCCCCAGGAGATGAGGGCCGCCCCCACCGCCTCCGCCCTCCGGTAGTACTCCCGCCAGCTGATGTCGTGCCACAGCCCCAGGTGCTTGTATCGAAGCGCGGGCCTGTCCCCCATGCGCTCCACGGTTTCCCGGAACACGCGGGGGGTGGTCGTCGGATCGTTCATGGATTTGCCCCTGTCTTTTCCCTGATGAATTCTCCGCCCCGGCCCAGAAGCTCCCTGCCCGGGCCGGAAACCCGCGTGAAAAACGGCAAGACGTGCACCGGCCCCGGATAGGGCTCGAACCGGACCTCCACCCCGCACTCCTCCGCCTTGCGAGAGAGCCTCCGGGCGTCGTCCCGCATGATCTCGTTCGTGCCCGCCTGCACCAGCATGGGCGGCATCCCCGCAAGGTCGGCGTAGAGCGGCGATATCTCCGGATGGCAAAGGTCCTCGTCCCGGGCATACAACACGGCCAGGGCCTCCAGGCTCCAGTCCAGCGGCGTCCTCCGGCCCGTCCGGGCAAACGTATGGCTCTTTTCGAAGCGCACCAGGTCCACCCAGGGGCTCAACAGATACAATGCACCCGGCAAAGAGAGCCCCCGCTCCCGCAGCCGCAGGCACAAGGCCAGGGCAAGGCCGCCGCCCGCCGAGTCCCCGCAAACCGCCACTCTCCCGGGGTCCGTGCCCTCCGCAAGCTCGGCTTCGTACACCGCAAACGCGTCATCCACCGCAGCCGGCCACCCGTTCTCGGGCGTCCTGCGATAGCCCGGCACAAGCCCCCGCATGTTAGCCGCCCGGCACAGATACGCCACCCCGTTGCGGTGGGTGGACATCCCGCCCGCCATGTACCCGCCGCCGTGGAAAAACAAGACCAGCCCGCCGCCCTCTGCAAAAGAACCCTCCACCGAAAGGCAGCTCACTCCCCCGCGGTCCACCTCGCGGAAGCGCGCTCCGGCAACCCGCGCCGACCCCAGCGACACCGCGCCGAAAACCGCCCGGTGCAGGGGCGCGAAAAACTGCCGACCGGAAATCCACCGCGCCGGAGTTGTCATGGTGTGTTTCATGAAAAACCCGACGGCGAAAAGAGAGAAGATTAAAAAAATTTGCGGGGGAGAGGAGAAAACCCCTTTGGAATACAGGTACAGGGGTTGCGCTGCCGCTGCCCATAGCAACATTTGCTGCTGCGAACCTGCTGCCGCCTTTCTTCCCCCCTCGGCAAGCCCACACCGGGGGTTTCTTTTGGAGGGGGTTCCCCCGATAATCTATTCCGGCTTGTGCTATTTTCTTACCACCCTGGTCCCGGCCAATCGGTCGTGGAGCGCGCGCTTTTCCGGGTCGAAGCCGGCCATCACATAGCCCAGCAGGATGATTGCTGCGGAGAGCATCTCCGCAAGGCAGCGGGCAAAGGCCCGGCCAAAGCCCACCCTGCCTCCGTCCGGAAGCTCGACGCGAAGCCGGAACAGCATCTTGCCTGGCGTTGCGGACAAGGCTCCCACGAACAAGGTCGAGTAGAGGGTGCCCCAGCACAGGGCCACCCAGTCCAGGTCGCCTCCGGCTACCTCCGGGACGCCGAGGACCTTTTCCATGAGGGGCCCGATAACAAAGGCCAGGCCGCAAAGCAGGAGGATGCCGTCCACGAGCTTTGCCACAAGCCTGATCCAGAACCCGGCATAGCGGGCCGTTCCGGGAAAGACCCGGGAGTACTTCTCCCAGTCGGCCATGCCCTCGTGCCAGACAAGGGTTTTCGGCCGGAGTGCGCCCTTTGCCGCCAGCGCGGCCAGATCCTCCTCGGACACCGGGCCTTGCTGGGTCCGGCCGTCGGAAGAATAGTACCACTGCATAGAAGGCTCTCCGTCTTCGGTGATTTATCAAAAGGGCTCATCTCCATCGTTTCTTGCGCTTCCACCTCTGGAAGCCCTTCACCGACTCGGTGGACTTGACGCCCATATAAAACTCCTGCACATCGCGGTCTTTTGCAAGATCTTCGCTTTTTCCCGCCAGCACGAAGCGGCCGTTTTCCAGGATGTAGGCGTTGTCGGAAACCGCCAGGGCCTTGCGGGCGTTCTGCTCCACCAAAACGATGGTGACGCCGTCCCGCCGGATCTTCCGGATCACGGAGAAGATCTCCTCGCACAAGAGCGGAGAAAGGCCCAGGGAGGGCTCGTCCAAAAGAAGCAGCCGGGGCCGGGACATGAGGGCGCGGCCGATGGCCAGCATCTGCTGCTCGCCGCCGGAGAGGGTTCCCGCCACCTGGTTCTTGCGGTTGGCCAGCACGGGAAAGGTTTCCCACACGCGGTCGAAGTCTTCGGGAAGATCGCGGCGGTCCTTGCGGGCGTGGGCCCCCAGCAAAAGGTTCTCCCGGACGGAGAGCTCCTCGAAGACCTCGCGGCCCTCGGGGACGTAGGTTACGCCCAGGCGGACGATGTCCTCGGTGTCCTTGCCGTTCAGGCGCGCGCCGTCTAAGAACACGCTTCCCTTCTCGGGCTGGTCCTCGATGAGGCCCATGACGGTCTTCAAGATGGTGGACTTGCCCGCGCCGTTGGATCCCAGGATGGCCGTGACCGAGCCCTGGGCCACGGTGAGGCTCACCCCCCGCAGAGCGTAGATCAAGTCATAGTAGGTCTCGACGTTTTCCAGACTGAGCAGATCCGCCATAAGGCCTCTTTTAGCGATGCAGGGGAACCCCTTTGCCCCCTCCTTTTCAAAGGGGGAAAATAGGAAAACAGGTGTGCCCGGACTTTTGAGCCGTTTTCCTGCCGTTCGGGCCTATCATGCATGTCGGGCCGCGGAGCCCGGAAAAAAATCATGGGAAACCGGTTTCAGGAGGTCGGGCTCCTTGGAGCCAACCTACGAACACCCTGGTTTGCTCTTGCCTCCCGCCGGCCCCGGCCGCCTGCTCTCCGCATGCATCGAAAAGTTTTCGGAAAAGCGATGCATGGGGGGTGGGGGGGGCGGAAGTCGCTTTTTCCAAAGGGATTTGTCCCTCCCCTGCAAATCCTTTGCGTCTTTGCTTTTACCCCTTATCTCTTGCCTTTCGCCTTTCACGCCTCGCTCTGGCCCAGGTAGGCGGCGAGGACTTCGGGGTGTTCGCGCACCTCTTCAGGCTTTCCCAGGGTGATGGTGCGGCCGAAGTTCAGCGCCAGCACGCGGTCGGAGATGTCCATGACCAGCTTCATGTCGTGCTCGATCAGGAGGATGGTGAGGGCGAGCTCGTGCTGGATGTCCTTGATGCGGAAGACCATGTCCTCGCGTTCTTCGGAGTTCATTCCGGCGCAGGGCTCGTCCAGGAGCAGCAGGCTGGGGGAAAGCGCCAGCGCGCGCCCCAGCTCGATGACCTTCTGGGTGCCGTAGGGCAGCGCGCCTACGGGCTTGTCGCGTGCGGCGGTGAGCTCCAGGAGGTCGATGATCTTTTCCACGGCCAGACGGTGGGCCGCCTCTTCGCGGCCCGCGAAGGAGCGCCGCCCCCAGAGCATGGCGCCGCGGAACAGGCCGGTCTTCATGTGCACGTGACGGCCCAGCATGAGGTTTTCCATGGTGGTCATGCGGGCGAAGAGCTCGATGTTCTGGAAGGTGCGCGCGACGCCCATGCGGGCCACGGCGTGGGGCTTTTTGCCGGCGATGTTCCGCCCTTTGAAGCGGATGACTCCCCGGTCCGGCTTGTAGAGGCCGTTGATGCAGTTGAAGAGCGTGGTCTTCCCGGCCCCGTTGGGGCCGATGACGGAGAAGATCTCGCCGCTGCCGATGGAGAAGGAGACGTCGGCCAGAGCGGAGAGGCCGCCGAAGGAAAGGGAGAGGCCCTCCACTGAAAAAAAGGGGTCTTCCATGGGATTCCGTTGATCGTCTGTGAAGGGCCCGGGACGCGCAGGCGTACCGGGCCCTTGGTTTTAGCGAATCTCCATCCAGCCGGAGATGGGAATGACGGCTCCGTCCTTGCCGCACTGGGTGAGGAAGACTTCGTGCTGGCCCTGGCGGCAGTTGGGGTCGTTCACGTCAAAGGGCTTGTAGGTGACCTTGCCCATGATGCCCTGGAAGTTCTTGAGCTTTTCCATCTGGGCCACGAGCTTTTCCCGGGTGAGGTCCTTGCCGCAGGACATGAGGCCCGCCACCAGAGGCTCGGCAAAGCCGAATCCGGCCAGGAAGAAGGTGCCCCAGCGCTCGTCCTTGGCGGCGAACTTCTTGAAGGCCTCCTTGTATTCCAGCATGAGGGGGCTGCCCGAGTCCGGCAGCTCGCCGAAGTTGGTGCAGATGACGCCCTCCCAGAGGCCGTTGGAGATCTTGTACATGAGGGTGTAGTCGGAGCAGGTGCTGGTGGACATGAACTGGGGCGCGAACTGCATGGCCTTGGCGGTGCCCACGGTCATGACGGCGTGCTTGGGGGAGACCCAGAGGAGCACGCAGTCGGCTTCGGAGCGGCGGAGCTGCATCACGTGGGGCTTGAGGTCGGAGTCGGTGATCTCCACGGGGACCTCGGCCACCAGGTCCATGCCGAAGACCTTGAGCTGCTCCTTGGCGCCTTCGACGCCGTTTTTGCCGTAGTCGTCGTTTTGATAGATGATGGCGACCTTTTTCTTCTGCATGTGGCGGACGGCATAGCGCACCAGGGCCTTGGCCTCGATGAAGTAAAGCGGATATACGGCGAAGAGATACTTCTGGGGGGGCGTGATCCAGTGCATGGAGCCGGCGGCCGGTCCCACCCAGGGGACCTTGCGCTCCATGAGATAGTCCTCGACGGCCAGGCCGGGGGCGGTTCCCACGCCGCCCACCCAGGCGAAGATGCCCACGGACTCCTGGAGCTCCTTGACGCCGGCCTTGGTCTTGGCCGGGTTATAGGCGTCGTCGAACATGTGGTAGACGATCTTGCGGCCGTTGATGCCGCCTTTGGCATTGATCATGTCGAAGTAGACGCCGGTTCCGCGCGCCACCGCGCCCCAGGGCGCGGCCGGGCCGGTCTGGGGCCCCCACTGGCCGATGTGGATCTCCGTGTCGGTCAGGCCCTCCTCCGCGCCCAGGACGGGCGCGAAAAGCATAAGGGCGGCAAGGGCAAGGACCAGGGCAAGGGCTTTCGTCTTCATGCCTTCCTCCTTTGAATGGGTTTTCTGGCTGATCTCGTTCCGCAAAGCGCACGGTCTGGCGGCCCGCCGGCAAAGGCTTTTCCCAATTTCTTGAATCACACCTTCTTCACGTGGTGCCGGGCGAACAGGCCGCTGGGTTTGATGCACAAAACCAAAACGATGATGGCGAAGGCCACCACGGACTTGAACTCGATGGAGACGTAGGAGCCGAAAATATTTTCGATGACGCCCACCAAATAGGCGCCGGTCACGGCCCCGGGCAGACTGGTCATGCCCCCCAGGACGGCCGCGGAGAAGCCTTTCAGCATGGGGTCCCACATCATGTAGGGCTGCATCACGATGGGGGAGATGAGGAGCCCGGCCACGCAGCCGGTGAGCGAGGAGGCCCCCCAGGTGAAAAGGAGCACGCGCTTGACGCGGATGCCCATGAGCCGCGCCACGGTGGGGTTCTGCTGCACGGCCTTCATGGCCAGCCCGAAGCGGGAGAAGCGCAAGAAGGAAAACAGGGCGGCCATGAGGAAGAGGGCGCAGAAAAGGGTCAGGGTCTCCAGCTTGGTGATGAAGATGTTCCCCACGATGAAGGCGTCGTATGGAGTGAGTGGAAAGGGCATGGTCTTGGGATCGGCGCCGAACTTCCAGGACACGAAGCCCAGCAGGATCATCTCCATCCCGATGGTGATGATGATCATGGAAAGTACCGTATGGTTCTTGGCGCGGCGCAGAACGAAGAACTCCATGGCCATGCCCAGGAGGAAGGAGAAGACCAGCGCGGCGGGGAAGGCCAGGTAAAAGGGGAAGCCGTAGGTATCCAGGACCAGGTAGGTCATGAACACGGACACGAGCGCCATCTCGCCCTGGGCGAAGTTCACCACCTCGGAGGTCTTGTAGATGAGCGTCAGGGCCAGGCCCATGAGGGCGTAGGCCGAGCCCGCCGCAATGCCGTTCACGAGCGATTGGATGAAATCCAGCATGACCGCTCCCGATTCCCTGCTGCAAGCCGCCCCGGATGCCGGAGGCATCCGGCTTAGAAAGGCCAGGTCTTCCAGTACTTCTTGGTCCGAAGCCAGAACCCGTATATGCCCAGGGGCTCGAACACCATGATGCCCACCATGATGAGCCCGTAGACGATGAACTGGATGTTGGACACCCCGGTGATGGAGAAGAAGGAGTGGGAAAGCTCCTTGAGCCAGTCGCCGAAGTAGGGGATCTCCAGGATGTTCCGCAACGTCAGGTTGAGCCAGGAGATGAGGATGGCCCCGGTGATGGAGCCCATGATGGAGCCCAGGCCCCCCACCACCACCATGGCCAGAAAGAGGATGGACATCATGAGGTCGAAGAGCTCGGGCTCGATGAAGCGTAGCACGAAGGCGAACAGGCCGCCCCCGACCCCGGTGTAGAAAGCGGACAGGGCGAAGGCCACGGTTTTCACCTGGCTCACGTTGACGCCCATGGCGCCGGCGGCCACCTCGGCCTCGCGGACGGCCCTAAAGGCCCTGCCCACGCGTGTTTTCATGATGTTTCGGGCGGCCAGGGCGAACAGGACCGTGATGGTGACGATGAGGAAGTAAAGGTCCCGGTCGGTGGAAAGGGTCCAGGGACCCAGGACCAGGTCCGGCGCGTGCATGCCCTGGCGGCCGCCGAAGATCTCCAGCTTGCCGATGACCTTGGTGACGGTGATGCCGAAGCCCAGGGTGGCGATGGAAAGGTAGGGTCCCTCCAAACGCAGGGCGGGAAGGCCCAGGAGGAAGCCCAGAAGCGCCGCCACGGCGGCGGAAACGGGAAGCGCCACCAGGAAGGGCGCTCCGGCCGCGGACATGAGCGTCACGGTACCGTAGGCTCCCACGGCGAAGAAGCCGGCGTGCCCCAGGGAGATCTGGCCCGTGTAGCCGGTCAAAAGGTTCAGGCCCAGGGCCACCAGCACGTGGATGGCCATGTAGTTGGCCATGTACACGTAGTAGTTTTTCGCCACGAAGGGAAATACGGCGAGCCCGGCCAGCAGGGCGCCGAACCAGAAGATCTCCCATCCCGACGAAAAAAGCGCCACGTCCTCGTAATAGTCCCTTTTACGGTCCATCTCCGGGGCTCACGGGTGCTTCTAATTGGGTGAGGGGGAAGTTTCGAAGGTGGAAAACGAATCCATACGACAGCGTCGGCCGGGGCCGCACTCACCCGCTCCTGTAGAACGGGGAGTGCGCCGGCGGCGGCGTCATTCGAAAAAGAAAAGCACGGGCAATAATTTCTTGTACCACAAAGCGCCGGAACTTCTCAAGGTCTCTTTGCTACCGCGGCTCGAGGGATGCCGGTTTTCTTGCGGGCGCCCGCTTTATTTTTTCGATGGCCGCGGCAAAGGCCCCGGGATCGTCGGGAGTAAACCGGAGGTTTCGGAAAAGCCCCGAGGTCCTGCGCAGGAGAACGTGGGGAAAGAAGTCGGAAAGATCCAGCTTGAGGGAGGAGCGGAACACGCAGCGTCGGGGATTCTTGAACGACTCCAGGGAGAGGGTGGCGGGAAGGGCCTCCACCGTCTCGACGGCGTCCGCGGCGATGACGAAGGTGTGGAGCACAAGCCAGCAGGCCAGCTCCACGCGGTCCGGGAAGACCCGGTAGCTCTGCCAGAGGTTCCTGAAGCGCCGCGGGGAAACGAGAAGAGGGGTTTCTCCGGTCATGGCCTCAACGTCACATGACGGGAAGCATGGTGTCGGCAAGCTTCACCGAGGTCTTCCGCAGGTTGCCGGAAAGGACCCGGATGATGCCGAACAACACCTTGATGCCCAGCTCGGGTTGCTCCGCGGCCAGGCGGTCGAAGTCCGCGCGGGTGAGGGTGAGGAGCCGCGTGGCCGTCCGGGCCACTACGTTGGCCGAGCGGGGGAACTCGTCAATGGCGGCCATCTCGCCCAGGGCGGTGCCGGCGGAAAGCTCCGCGATGTCCACCAGGCCGCCCTCGGTGGTGCTCTTGGTGACGGCCAAGGTTCCCGCGGCCACGAAGCACACGTAGTTTCCCGGCTCTCCCTCCAGGAAGACCACGTCGCCCTCCCCCACGTCGAAGAAGTTCATGTAGCTGGAAACCCGGGCGATCTCTTCCGCATCCAGGCCCTGGAACATGGGAATGCCCGCAAGGCAGGATGTCACGGTTTCGGCCAGGCTTTCATGCATTCCGGCGAAGGGGTCCCGCACGCTCATGGGTCGTCTCCTGTGGTTTACTTCACTTTTACCCAAAAGCCGCCGGCCTTGTAAAGGCCTATCCGAGGTCCTTCACCAGGGAGATCGCCCGGTCCGCCATTGCGCTCGCCCGCTCCCGCGAAAGGCTGGGGGTGGCGAAGGAGAAGTTCCAGTAGAGCCGTTCGTCGAAGGAAAGCGCCGCGGAGCCGAAGTAGGAGGTCCCGGAGAGCGCGATGACAAAGGAGAAGCCGCCCACGGAGAACCGGGAAAAGGGGATAGCGGGCCGCACGGCCCCCAGGTTGCTGACGGGGCTCACGCGGGGCCGGGATTTCTCTCCGCTGGCAAGAACCCGGGCCGCGCCCGAAGGGGTCGGCGGGCTGATGAAGGCCGTTTTCTTCATGAGGGCGGTTAGCTGGGGCATGAGAACGAAGTGGCTTCCCTGGTCCATCTCGCTGGAGAGCCCCTGGGAGATCCGCCGGGCAAGCTCCTTGAGGTCCCCGTCCGGAGATACCGACAAGACGGTCTCGGCTGCGCCGATGTATACGTTGGAATGCTCCTCGGACACGGGCGGGACCAGCCTCTTGCGCAGGTCCACGAGGCTCAGGTGCACCAGGCGGGAGGGCTTTTCTCCGCTTATCTCGCGGGCCTCGGAGATGAGCTGGGCCGCGGAAAGCAGGGCATGGACCGAGACGCCGGCGGCGCGGGCCCGGGCCAAGAGGTCTCGGGTCTCCTCACGGGAAAGCGACCGAAGGATAAAAAGCTCCTTGCGCTCTGCGGGCTGGACCTTCTTGTCCAGCGGCAATCGGCCGTAGCGCCCCAGGGCCACCTTCACACTGTTTCCCGCCATACGGAAAACGGCCCCGGCGGCTTTTCCCGCGCCCGTGAATCGGAGATCAATCCGGGCCTCCGCAGGCCCCAGCTCGGGCAGAGGTGGGAGGTCGGGTCTTTTCCCGGAGAGGAGGCTGTCGGCCGCGGAGAGGATGTCCATGGCCGTCCGCGCACCGGACAGGCCGTCGGCCACGCTGTGGTGAAAGGTGAAGAAGAGGTCCTGGCCGTCTTCCCGCTCCAGGACCGCCACCCGGAAAAGCGGGCCGCGCTCGACGTCGAATCGCTCCCCGTGCTCGGCTTCCAGGGCCGCCTGGCGGTCCTCCCCCTCGAGCCGGCGGACCCGCGCGGGTGCATCGGACACAGCGAAGACCGGCCGGGTTTTGGTTTCCAGGACGATGCTCGCGTTCAACAGTGGATGTCGGGCCTGGACCAGACTGACGGCCTCGTCCAGGACGGGAAGCGGTATGGCCGGGCTTAGGGTCGCAACAAAGGTGAAGTTGTTGCGGATGGCGATGTCCATGAGGAAGTAGGCGTACTCCATGGACGCGAGGGGGCGCAGGATCCGTTCCATTTTCGGCGCTCCTGGGGAAGGGGTTTTCGTGCACATCCGGGCTCCGCCGGCCGGGTGCAGCGGGGAGATCGTCCCATATTCCACCGGCTTGCGCTTCGAATCAATCCCAGAGGCGGAACTCGTCCCGGGCAAGCCCCATTTTCCGGAGCGCGGCCAGGGCCTCGCCCACCACGTAAAGGGAGCCCACACAGAGGATGGTGTCGTCCGGGCCTGCTATGGAAACAGCCTTGGCCACGGCCTCGGCCACATTGGGAATCATCCGGGAGTCCGGGACCTCCGCCTCGGCCATGCTGAGAAGCGGGGCCGTGTCAATGGCCCGGTCAATGGCGGGGCGGGTGAGGATGAGGCGGCGGCAAAGGGGGAGAAGGAGGGAGAGCATCCTCCCGTAAGGCTTGTCATCCAGGAATCCCGCGACCACGGTGAGGGACCTCCCGGACCCGTTCTTCTCCAGGTGCGCGGTCAGGGCCTGCATGGCCGACAGGTTGTGGGCCCCGTCCAGGACCACCCGGGGCTTGTCGCACACCAGGTCCAGACGTCCGGGCCAGCGAACCCGCAAGAGCCCTTCCCGCACGGTCTTCTCCTTGATCTTGAAGCCGTTTTGCGAGAGCACCTCCCATGCGGCCAGCACCAGGGCGGCGTTGTCCGATTGGTAGGGGCCCTCCAGGGCCAGGGCCACGTCCGCCAGGTTTTTCTTGATGCCCTGATAGGAGAAGACCTTGCCGGGCCTTCTCCGGGTGAAGAAATCCGAGCCGTGGCTATAGAGCTGGGCGCGCTTTTCCTCGGCGATGGTCGCCAGGGCCGACAGGGCGCTTTTCTGGGTCACGCCGGTCACCACCGGCGTCTTGGGCTTGATGATCCCCCCCTTTTCCCGGGCGATGGCCGAAACCGTGCGGCCCAGGTAAGCCTGGTGCTCCAGGCTCACGTTGCTGATGACGCAGAGCTCGGGGGACAAGATGTTGGTGGCGTCCAGGCGGCCACCCATGCCCGTCTCGATCACGGCGAGATCCACGCTCCTGCGGGCGAACATGGTGAATGCCATGGCCGTGGTGTACTCGAAGAAGGTGGGGGTGCGGGGAAGGTCCTTGGCCTGCTTGAGGGTGAGGTACGATTCCAGCACCTCCTCGTCGCTCACCGGCAGCCCGTCCACGCAGAAGCGTTCGTTCACATGCACCAGGTGCGGGCTGGTGTACACCCCCACCCGGTGGCCGGCCAGATTCGCGATGGAGCCCAAAGAGGCCGATATGGAGCCCTTGCCGTTGGTTCCGGCCACGTGGATGGACCGAAAGCTTTGATGCGGATCGCCCGCCGCGGCCAAAAGCCCGGTCATGGTTTCCAGGCCCAGCTTTATCCCGAAGCGGCCCAGGGAAAAGAGCTCCGCCATGTGTTTTTCGAAGCTTTGCCGGTTCATAATGTCGTCCGAGGAACTGCGGGCAAGAAAACAAGGCCGTGCATCCGGCAGCGTTGCGGCACATACGCTCCCGTCCGGCCTCGCGGCCGTTACACAACATCCCAAAAAGAAAAGGCCCGGCGCGAAAGCGCCGGGCCGGAAAGACCTGACCTAAGGGGGGATCACCTGCGCTTCCGGGCCGCGGCGCGCATGCGACGCAAGGCCTCGCGCTTCTTGCGGCGCTTGTACTCGCTGGGCTTTTCGTAAGCCTTCTTCATCTTCAAGCGCTTGAGAAGCCCGTCGTTCTGGATCTTCTTTTTAAGAACGCGCATGGCCTTTTCCAGGTCATTGTCCTGGACCCTGACCACCATGGGATCAGCCAAGGTAAACACCCCCTTTTCCTTGAAATGCCCGTGGGTTGTACCCGACGGGGATGCCGGCACTTATAAAACCGTTCTCCCGCCGCCGTTTCCAACCTGCGCGGCTGCGGGTTTGCTCCATAAATCCTTTAGCACCGGCCTTTGAAAAGCTCAACCATAAAAAACTATCCCAGCTTCTTCGCCAGGTCGGCGCTCACTTCCTTAACGCCCGGACGGCCGTCCAGCACGATGTAGCGGACGCTCTTGTCCTTGGCCGCCAGATCCCGGAAGTAGAGGGCAGCCGCCAGGGTGCCGTCGTTGGTGTCGTAGTAGATGTCGTGGCGCTTGCCGATGGCGGCCTCGTCCTGGTCGTCGCCGCGGGTGGAAAGCTCGCCGCCGCACACCCGGCACTTGTCGCCGTTGGGCTTGATGGCGTCAATGAAGATGTTGTTGGGATGGTTGTTGTCGTTCTTGCAGAGCCTGCGGCCCATGATGCGGTTCTTCGCGATCTCCCGGGGAAGGTCAATCTCGATGATGACCGACAGGTTCATCTTGGCGGCCTTCAGGGCCTCGTCCAGCTTGATGGCCTGGGTCTTGTTGCGGGGAAAGCCATCCAGGAGCCAGCCGTTCTTGCAGTCGGGCTTTGCCAGCCGGTCCAGAATCATGGGAATGGTGATCTCGTCGGGGACCAGGTCGCCGCGGTCAATGTAAGCCTTGGCCTTGGCTCCCAGCTCGGTTCCGCCCTTGATGTTATCGCGGAAGATGGCGCCGGACTCGATATGGGGCAGCTTGTACTTTTCCTTGACGATTGCTCCCTGGGTTCCCTTGCCGGAGCCGTTGGGCCCGAAGATCAGGATTCTCATTATTTTTGCTCTCCTTTCCGGATTATTGGCAGGCTCCCGAAACGCCCCCGGGACCACCTGGATGATGAAAAAGACCCTGCCGGGCAAAGCGGGCTTTGCGCCGTAGAGTCTCTAATGGAAGGCCGAGCGGATGTCAAGGAGTCCGGCGCTCTTTGGCAAAATACTTTGACCTCGGGAACGCAAGCGGCCGAGAGCCTCCCCGTTCCGAGGACCCCGGGAGGAGGCATAGGGGCTTTCCCGGATCGGTTCGGCTTGTTATAGTTTATATCTATTTGTGCTATTAATTTTTTAGGTGTATTTCTGCCCCGGCCGTACCATCAGGCAAATGCCGAAACCTTGGCAGGGTCCAGGCTGTTGAAACCGGCGGCCCTGGACACGCAAACCAAAACGGGAGGGAGATACGGATGGCGGACTACACCGAAATGTGGAAAGGCCTGGGCATGGACCTGGCAGCCCATGACGCGCTCCTGGGCGTGCTGGGCCAGGCATACGGAGACGTATTTCTGAGCCAGGAAAGCCGGCCCGGAGGAATGGACTACTTCAACTTCGTCATGAGCGAGGTCCACGGCCTGCGCATCCAGGAGCTCCTGGACGGCAAGAAGGCAGGCCGCAAGGTGGTGGGCTGCTACTGCGTGTTCGTGCCCGAGGAGCTGGTCCTCGCCGCCGGCGCCACCCTGGTGGGGCTGTGCGCCGGAGCGGACTTCGCCCTTGACAAGGTGGAAGAGATCATTCCCCGCAACACCTGCGCGCTCATCAAATCCAGCTTCGGCTTCAAGATGGCCAAGGTCTGCCCCTTCCTGGAGAGCGCCGACATGGTGGTGGGCGAGAACACCTGCGACGGGAAGAAAAAGGCCTACGAGATCTTCGCCGGGCTCGTGGACAACCTCTACGTGATGGACCTGCCCCAGATGAAGTCGGACCAGGGCCGCGAGCTCCTGGCCGCCGAGTACTCCCGTTTCGCGGAAGCCCTGGAAGCGCTTACCGGGAACAAGATCACTGCGGAGAGTCTTCAGGAGGGCATCCGGCTGGTCAACGAGAAGCGCCAGGCGCTGCACCGCCTGGCAGCATTGCGGGCCGCGGACCCGGCGCCCATCAGCGGCAAGGACGCGCTCCTCATCAACCAGGTGGCCTTCTACGACGATCCGGTCCGCTTCACCGCCTCGGTCAACGCGCTCTGCGACGAGCTGGACGAACGGGTGCGGGCGGGCTCCGGGGTCTTCCCCAAGGGGACTCCGCGGGTGCTCTTCTCCGGCTGCCCCATGGCCGTTCCCAACTGGAAGCTTGTCCACGTGGTGGAAACCTCCGGCGCGGTGGTGGTGGGCGAGGAGTCCTGCGTGGGGGAACGCGGCCAGCGCAACCTGGTGAATGCTTCCGGAAAGAGCCTGGGCGAGCTCATGAGCGCCCTGGTGGACCGCTACTTCGAGATTGGCTGCGCCATCTTCACGCCCAATCCCGGCCGCCGGGAGCATGCGGCCGCCATGGCCAAGGCCTATGGCGCGCGGGGTGTGATCCACTACGGGCTCAACTTCTGCCAGCCCTATGCCATGGAAGCGGGGCCCCTGGCCCGCGACCTGGCGGCCCGGGGCATCCCCGTTCTCTGCGTGGAAACCGACTACGGGCAGCAGGACGTGCAGCAGCTGAAAACCCGTGTGGAGGCCTTCATAGAGATGATGGGCGCCTGACCTCCCGGGTTGTGCCGCCGGAAAGCCTCCGGCCGGGAGGAATAAAAAGGGCGGTCCGGGAGTTCTCCCGGACCGCCCTTTTTACTTTGAGTACCGCCCGGGCGGGAAACCCCGCCCGGGCGTTTTATCCGTTTCTAGTGCAGCAGCGTGTCGATGAAGCAGCCGAAGGGGCTGTCGCTCTTGGAAGCAGCCTGGTCCGTGGGGCCGGGGGCCGGCGCGGGAGCCGCGGCTCCGAAGCCCGGGGCGCCCGGGTCCACGATCTTGCCGTTGGCCACTCCGTCCTCATCGCCGGGGCCGCCATCGCACAGCGTCACCTTGATGACGCCCGCAACCTTGTCCACGATGATGGGGATGTTGCCCTGGCCCTTCCACTCGCCGTTTCTTATCTTGAACCAGTTGATCCCGGCCTTCAGCGTGCCGTCCGCGTTCACGAAGCTGTTCAGGTTCGCCGGGTTCATGGCCTCGGGGGGCAGCAGGATGTTCAG
This sequence comes from Thermodesulfobacteriota bacterium, assembly GCA_040753055.1. Taxonomy (GTDB): domain Bacteria; phylum Desulfobacterota; class Desulfobacteria; order Desulfobacterales; family Desulfatibacillaceae; genus JBFMHL01. The sequence goes on from JBFMHL010000170.1 coordinate 21,996, forward strand.
CACCGTGCAGCCGCCCACGGTCACGTTGTTCAACGTGAACTCGGTGGCGCCCACCGGCAGGGTCACGTTCTGCGCGAAGCGCTCGGGCCCGAGCCGCCGCCGCTGCGCCCGCTGGATGGTCACGTTGCCCGTGGTGGAAAGCGTGATGAGGCCGCGGATGGGGAAGTCCACCACCGGCGGATCCGGCAGGAAGGCTTCCTTCTTCTCGATGTTGGGATCAACGAACGCGATGGCCATGAGCACCCAGGCGGTGGCCAGAGTGTTGCCGCCGTCCAGGCAGTACTGGCCCTGCCAGTGGACCGGGGTGTACTCGCCAGGGTTCACCGGCGCCGGATCCCAGATGGCCTTGTTGTCCACCATCTCGTTCACCAGGTCCGTGGTCCAGGGCCGCTGCTCCGGACCCAGCAGGTTCTGGGCGCCCACCGTGGCGGTGAGGGCCTTGGCCATGGCGTAGATGAAGTAGTAGTAGTTGCAGGTGCTGTTACTGGGAGGCGTGATCGCCCAGTTGTAGTTGGGCGTGTAGCCGAACCAGTTGGCCACCGCCTTTGCCATGTCGTCATCCGCCTTGCCGATCATGGCGATCTGCCACAAGCCCGACCCCGTCATGGCCGCGTCCCAGGTATAGCCGGGGTAGTACTGGAACATGCCCATGGGGTTGCCCAGGGGGTCGTTGCCCTGGGAGGCAAAGGTATGCTGGAGCCAGGCGTAGTTGTAGGTGGCCCAGTCCTCGTTTGCGGGGTTGTTTTGCAGGAAGCGGTCTGCGTACCACAGGCCCATGACCGCGAACTGGGTGTTGGAGTTGTCGCCCGAGTAGTTCTTGTCACCGGTGTCATAGCCCCAGGACCCGTAGTAGTTGTTCGCCGGGTTGGTGGTCTGGTAGCTCAGCGTGAACTGCTTGGCGCCCTCGATCATGGCGGTCAGGGTGGGGGACACCGATCCCGCCTGGGCCGCATACAGGGCCAGGGCCAGAAGACAGGCATTGTGAGAGTAATTCTGGTGCCCGTCACCGTCCCCCAGGCGCCACACCCCTCCACCCAAATCCGTGGCGTGCGCCATGAGGAAGGCAATGCCGTTGGTGATCACGGTGCTGGTGTAGGGCACGCCGTTGGTTTCCAACAGAGCGGCGAGGGCAAAGGCGGTCGCCGTGTTGCGGACCCCCCAGTTGTTATCCGTCCATCCGCCATCCGGGGCCTGGGCGTTGACGAGCCACTGCTGGCCGCCGTGGATGGCGTCGGCTACCTTCTGCTGATTGGCCGCCAGCGCGGCCCCTGCCGTGACCATCAGAAAAGCGAGTGCCACGGCAATGACAAACCCGATCTTCCCTTTCATTGCTCCCTCCGTACTGCACGGGCTTTTCGCCCTCTGGTTTTCCTGCCGGAACTTCACGGGCAAGCGTTCATCCTGTTAGGCTTGTCCATTAATATAAGCCCAATCAGGATTTTTTTGCAATAGCATTCCCTCCGCTCGAGGGGAGAGGGACGC
>JBFMHL010000171.1:0-6311 GCA_040753055.1 Thermodesulfobacteriota bacterium
TGGTCCTGCTTGTTTTCCCCGGACTTTCCGTCCTTGCTCTGCTGGGGATTCTTGCAGGACTGCTGCTCCTGCTGCTGCTTTTCCTGCTCTTCCTTTTTCTGCTGCCGCCACAGGGCCAGACCCAGGTTGTAGGTGGCGTCCTGGTCTCCCGGCTTTTCGGAGAGCGCCTTGCGGAAGTAGCTCACGGCCTCCGGGTACTTCTCCGCGGAAAGGGCCAGGGTCCCCAAGTTGTAGGCGCTTTGGAAGCGCACGTCCCGGTCCGCCTCGCGGATGAGCGAGCTGCTGAGGGCCCCCTCGGCCGTCTTTTCGTCTCCGGCGCGGGCTGCCGAAACCCCCCGGTTGTACCGCCACCGGGGAACGCCGGGCTCCTCCATGGCCTTCTTCCCGAAGGCTTCCGCTGCCTTGGCGTACTGGCCCTGCTGGTAGAGGGAAAACCCGTCTTCAGCAGCCCAGGCCGGCACGGCCAGAAATAAAACGCTACAGATTACGAGGAAAATAGCGTTCACGCAAGAGCGCCTCCACCAGGAGCAGGAAAAAAGCCGCGGCCAGAAATATGTAGAATCGTTCCTCATGGACTACCACCTTGCCGGAAGCGGTTTCCCGGGACTGGGTCTTCTCCCGGATTCCCGAGTAATAGATGCGGTCCAGGTCCAGGTCGCCTTCCTCCGAGCGGACGTACTCTCCGCCGGTGATCCGTGCGATCTCCGACAGCCCTTTCTCGTCCAGGCGGGACAGGACCATGCGGCCCCCGGAGTCCTTTTCGAACCCGCCGCCTTCGTTGGCGGGCACCGGGCCGCCCGAGGTGTCGCCGATGCCGAACACGAAGATCCGGACACCCTTCTCCTTGGCCCGCCGGGCGGCCGCGATGGCGCGGCCCTCGTTGTCCTCGCCGTCGGTGATGAGCAGGATCACCCGGTCCGTGTCCACCTTGTCGTCGAAGGAGGAGAGCGCCACGTCAATGGCGTCGGCCAGGTCCGTGCCGGCCACGGGCACGAGGTCCGGGGACAGGTTCTGGATGTACATGGAGAGCGCGCCGTGGTCCAGGGTGAGCGGGCACTGGAGAAAAGCCTGGCCCGCAAAGGCCACCAGCCCCACGCGGTCCCCGGCCGCGGCCGCGAGAAAGTCGGTGAGCTCGCGCTTGGCGCGGGCCAGCCGGTCCGGGGAAACGTCGCCCACGGTCATGGACCGGGAAACGTCCACGCAGGCCATGACGTCCACGCCTTTTTTCCGCACCACCTGGTAGCTCTCGCCGAAGCGGGGGCCGGCCAGCGCGAACAGGGCGAGGGTGATCCCGGAAAGGAACAGCAAGCCTCGCAAGATCTTGCGGGCCCGGCTCTCCAGGCCGGCCAGCTGGGGAAGGAGCTGGCTGTCGGCGTAACGGGCGAGCCTGGTTTTCCGGCTGCGGCTTCCCGCGATGAGTAAAAAGGCGGAAAGTGGCACGAGCCACAGGGCGTATAGGGCGAAGGGATGGGAGAAACTCACGGCAAAGCCCTCCGGGAAGCCAGCAGAAGGTCGGAAAGAAGCAGGAGAAGCGCCGGGATGAGGAGGATCAGGTACTTCTCGTCGTACTGGAAGAACTGCTTGATCTTGGCCTCGCTCTTCTCCAGCTTGTCAATCTCGGCGTAGACCTGCTCCAGGGTCTTGGTGTCGGTGGCGTGGAAGTAGCGGCCGCCGGTGGCCTCGGCGATCTCCTTCAGGGTGGCCTCGTCCAGCTCCACGTCGCGGTATACCGTTTGCGGCCCGAAGAAGCCCTCCACCTTGAAGGGAACCCTCCCGGTGCTGCCCACGCCCACGGCGTAGACCTTCACGCCCAGGGCGGCCAGGGCCGAGGCCGCCGAGGTGGCGGTGATCCGCCCTTCGTTCTCCCGGCCGTCGGTCAGGAGCACTACGATCTTGGTGGGGGCCGGGATGTCCTTCAGGCGTTTGCCCGAAACCGCCAGGGCTTCGCCGATGGCCGTACGGTCCCCGGCCATGCCCACGGAGATCTTGTCCACCAGGGAGAGAAGGAGCCCCTTGTCCAGGGTGAGCGGCGCCAGGGTGAAGGGATCGGTGCCGAAGACCACGATCCCCATGCGGTCGTTCTCCCGTTTGCGGATGAAGTCCCGCACCACTTTTTTCACCGCGGCGATGCGCTCCACCGGCCGGTCGTCAATGGTGAAGTCCATTCCGCTCATGGACCCGGACGAGTCCATGCACAAAAGGATGTCCACGCCCGAGGAGCTGATCTCCCGGCTTTCGGTGTAGGTCTGGGGCCGGGCGATGCAAAAGACCAGCAAGGTGAGGGCAAGGCCCCGCAGCAGCAGGGGAAGGCGCGCGCGGAGCCGGGGCCCGCGGCCGGCCAGGCGGCCCAGGATGGACGCGCCCGAGTGCATGACCGCCGCAGGCTTCCTTCGCAGCGTCAGGAAAACCCACAGAAAAACCGGCACCAGCAGGAAGAGGACGGCCGGGTATGCGAATCGGAATCCGGTGATGGTCATTGGGCCTGCTCCGTTAGCCGCGGCATGGTGGCCTGGACGTACCCGCGGGCCTTGACCAGGTGTTCCTCCATGGATGAGCGGGTGGCGGGCTTCTTGGCGAACTTCACCATGTCCGCCTCCCGTAAAAGCGGCAGCATGCTCCGGTCCTGATCGTCCGCGGTCCGGGCCGCGATCTCCTGGGTGGTCATCTCCGCGGCGGGGAAGCCGCGGATGGCCCCCATGTACTCCCGCACGATCTGGGTGAGCGTGAAGTAAAAGGGTTTTTCCTCGATCTCCTGGCGCTCCAGGGCCCGGGAAAGCCCGCTCAGCCCGTCCAGGGCCACTTCATGGGCCGGCCGTTGGGCCACGACCTCCATTACGGACCGGTCCAGTCGCCGGCGCAGGAACAGCAGGCCGCCCAGGAGGAGCCCCAGGGCCGCCAGGCCGCCGGCTACCCAGGGGAGCGCCTTCTTCCAGGAGGCGGTCACTTCCAGAAGCCCGGAAAGGGGGCGCGCCGCAGCCTTCTCGGGGTTCTGGGGAAGGCTGGCCGTAACGGAAAGCGCCGCGGGCTCGCTCTGCACCGTCAAAAGCCCTCCGTCCTTGGCCCTGCAGGCCAGCGATACGGAAGGTACATGCAGGCTCTCCAGGCTGGCGGCCAGGATCTTCAGGCAGACCCCGTCCTTTTCCCGGGAAACCCCCAGTAGCTCGTTGTCCCCCAATCCCTCGGGCCGGACCGGCGTCACCAGCTCGGCCCCCTCGGGCAGTGTGAAGGAAAGGCAGAGGTTCGCGGCCTGACCCAGCGGGACAGCGGGCTCCGAGAAGCGGGCGGCGGCCGGGATGATCTTGTCCGCACCCGTCCCCTGTTCGGCCCCGAAGGCGGGAAACAGCCCCAGGGCAGGGAGGAGAAGCGATGCGAGCAGGAGAGCCTTTATTTTCATTTCCGGGCCTCTCGCTTGCGGAAGTAGGCCGTGAGAGGCTCCACGGTGGAGCCGTCGGTGCTCACGTTGATGAGATCCACGCGGCTCTTGTTCATGATCCGGGAAAGCTCCTGGTCGTTCCGGCGGGTCATGATCTGCCACTTTTTCTGGAGATCCCTGCTGGAGAGGTCGGCGGCGAACACATGCCCGGTCTCCGGGTCCGAAAAGTACCCCAGGCCCGCGTCCGGCAGCACGCGCTCGGCCGGGTCCGCCACCTTCACGCAGGTAAGGTCGTGCTTGCGCGCCGTGAGCCGGATGGTGGTGGCCAGCTTCTCGTCGGGCTCGGCGGTCAGGAAGTCGGAGATGAAGAACACGATGGAACGCCTCCGGATGATCCGGTTTACGTAGGTGAGCCCGGAGGAGAGATCGGAGGTGCCGGGGGAAACCTTCTGCGCGAACATGTCCTTGATGAGCCCCCAGACGTGGGCCGGACCCTTGGCCGGCGGCACGAAGCGCAGGTCGTTTCCGGAAAACAGCACCGCGCCCACCTTGTCGTTTCCCCGCACCGCCACGAAGGCCAGAAGCCCGGCCACCTCGGCGGCCACCTCCCTCTTGGTGCGGCTGCGGGTGCCGAAAAGCTGCGATGCGGAGAGATCAACCACCAGGATCACCATGAGCTCCCGCTCCTCGGAGTAGAGCTTCACGTAGGGGTGGCCGAAGCGGGCGGTGACGTTCCAGTCTATGTCGCGGACGTCGTCGCCCACCTGGTACTCGCGCACCTCGGCGAACTCCATGCCCTTGCCCTTGAAGGCCGAGATGTACTGGCCCGCAAAGAGCCCGGAGGACATGTACCGGGTCTTGAAGTGAAACCTTTGAACCTTGCTGTATAACTCCCTCGGCAACATGGCGGCTCCTGTCGCGCGGCTGAAAACGCGATCTGCTGCGTTGCGCTTCGCGTCCGGATCGGGTCACGTACATCCGTGTACGCTCCCCTCACCGACCGCTCGCGGGCCTTGCAGCTCATCGTTTTCAGCCAGGCTGCGCCGGCGTTTAATCCTCGGTCCGCTACGATGCGCTTCACGTCCGGATCGGGTCACGTACATCCGTGTACGCTCCCCCCTCCGACCGCTCGCGGGCCTTGCAGCTCATCGTTTTCAGCGGCGCTTCACCTCCGATGAATTGGCCAACCGCAAAACAATGGATTTAATAACACTTGAAATGAAGCCCTGTTAGGGCACCTCCACCCGCTCCAGAAGCTCGGCGATGAGGTCGTCGGAGGTGACGCCCTCGGCCTCGGCTTCGTAGGAGACGATGATGCGGTGGCGCAAAACGTCCGGGGCCAGAGCCTTCACGTCCTGGGGCGTCACGTAGGCCCGCCCGTCTAAAAAGGCGTTGGCCCGCGCGCCCAAGGAAAGGAAGATGGAGGCGCGGGGGCTGGCGCCGTAACGCACGTGGTGGGCGAAGGGCAGGCCGAAGTCCTCGGGCTTGCGGGTCGCCCGCACGATGTTCACGATGTAATCGGTTATGCGCTCCTCCATGTGGATCAGGGGAAGGGTCTCTCGCGCCGCATGGACCTTCTCGATGGGCACCGCCGCGCAGAGGTGCTCGCCGGCGCGCTCGTGGTACCGCTTCACGATCTGCTTCTCCTGGTCCGCCGTGGGGTAGTCCACCTTGACCTTGAGCATGAAGCGGTCCACCTGGGCCTCGGGCAGGGGGTAGGTGCCCTCCTGCTCGATGGGGTTCTGGGTGGCCAGCACCATGAACGGGTTTCCCAGGCTGAAGGTGTTGCCGCCGATGGTCACCTGGCGCTCGGCCATGGCCTCCAGAAGCGCGCTCTGGACCTTGGCCGGGGCGCGGTTGATCTCGTCGGCCAGTATGATGTTGTGGAACACCGGGCCCTTGCGGATCTCGAAGGCGCCCGTGTCCGGCCGGAAGACCTGGGTGCCCAGAATGTCCGCGGGCAGGAGGTCCGGGGTGAACTGGATGCGCACGAAATCCGCGGCGATGGAAGCGGCCATGCTCTTGACCGCGGTGGTCTTGGCCAGGCCGGGAAGGCCTTCCAGAAGAATGTGTGCGTCGCACAAAAGCCCGATCATGAGCCTTTCGATAAGGTTCTTCTGGCCCACCACCACCTTCTCCACCTGGGTGGCCACCTCGCGCAGCGCCAGGCTCTGGCCCTGCACCTGCTCCGTTACTTTTTGAATGTCCATGAGCTCCTCGCGGTCTTGCGGTTCCTGTGCGTTTTGCTTACAAAGTGTTCAAAGGGCCCTTTGTTCGGGGTTCGAATGGCGCGTCAAATCGCAAAGCCCTGCTTTTTGGATTCACCTTTCATTGCTTTTTTTCGCAGCACACGGTTTTGGTGAGGCAGCTCCGAAGCATCCGGAGCTTTTTGCTGCAGGCGATTCTATTTTAAAGCACCCGGATGGGGTGTCAAGCAAAGCAGGCGATAGAATCATCAATGTAATCAAATTGTAATGTTTGGCTGACGCCCGAACCCGTGAGCGCTCTCAGGTGGCCCGGATGCAAGGAAGGCCGGGGAAAGGCAGTACAGAACGTACGGCAGCTGTGGCACGCAGGCAGCCGGCCTTCGTTCGATTTTTACAACAGGCCAAGGTTCGCCCTTTGCCCCGTCCGGGATCCTTGCGTGCCGGGCAACATCTTTTCCAGAGTAACCTTTTCCCTTAGAGCTCATCTCAAAATAGTTTCTCTATGGGGGATATTCCATTTTAAATGCATTTTCTTTTTGCTGTGAAAGAAATTTTCTGCTGCCGTTATGGGCCGTAAGCCCAGGGTGGCGGCCTTCAGGCCTGTTTCAAAAAGTTTTTCGGAAAAGGGGGAGGGGGTACGGGGGAGGGGGAAAAGGGGTCCCCGGGCGGCGCAGCCGCCTCGGGGGGAGGATAAGCAACTCTTTTCAAAAGGGGTTTTCCCCCCTCCCCCG
>JBFMHL010000172.1:0-4033 GCA_040753055.1 Thermodesulfobacteriota bacterium
ACGGATTTTCTTGGGGGGAGATGAATTCACTGGCATCGAATAAACAGGGCCGGACGCCCGGAAATGGAAAAGCACTAAGCCCCGCGGGGCCGGGCGCTCTACAACGGCAGGCTCCGGGCCGCCGGCTGTCCGGAGGGCGGCCCGGACCGGCGGCGCGGCTCATCGCACGGGATCGGGCTTGACTTCCTTGCCGGCCTTCTTGGCTTCAAAGCAGAAAACCAGGTCCTGGCTTCCCACCATGCCGAACTGGGCCCGGGCCATGTTCTCCACGAAGGCCGGGTCGGACTTGAGCCGAACCACGGACCGGGCAAGGTCGTTCTGCTGCTGGGCGAGAGCAGCGTTTTCCGCCTGGAGGTCGGAAAGCTCCGTGGAAGCCTGGATCATGTGGAAAAGACCCCGCTCCCCGAAGAGCACCACGAAGCCCACGACGAACACGGCCACGAAAAGCAAACTTAAAAAAATGTTATTTCTTGCGTCCATGGGATCCCCCCCGCCTCCTCACCATGGAAAGGGCCCAGGAAAACTCCTGGGCGGCCACCATCCGGGAAACCGTTACATAGGCCGCGACCCCCGCCAGGATGCAGGCGGCCGTCCGCCAGCCCAGGGCCAGGGTGGAGAGCTGCGCGGCCGGAAACAGAAGCTTCCCCGCAGCCCAGACCACAACGCCCATGACCAGCGAGCAGAACAAGGATCGCGCAAACGATTTACTTATAGCACGTCCTCCCAATAAACCCAAGCGTTTCTTTAAGTTGCTGGTCAGAAGAAGGAGGTTGACCACCGCCGAAAGCGAAGTGGACAGCGCGAGCCCCCCGTGGAGCATGGAGCCCATGAGCGCCAGCGAGAAAACCGCGTTGGCAAGCATGGACCAGATGGCGATGCGGACCGGGGTCCAGGTGTCCTGCAGGGCGTAGAAAGTGGGCACCACGATGCGCACGGCCGAGAAGAAGCACAGGCCCAGGGCGTAGTAGAAAAGCGCGACCGCGGTCTGCCGGGCGCTCTCCGGGTCGAAGGCGCCGCGCTCGAAGAGAAGCTTCACGATGGGCTCCCGCAGGACGATGAGGCCCACGGTGGCGGGCAGCGTGATGAAGAGCGTGAGGCGGATGGTGTAGGAGAAGCTCTCCATGAAGCCTGCATGGTCGCGTCGGGCCGCCTGCCGGCTCATGGTGGGAAGCGCCGCCGTGGCCATTGCGATTCCGAAGACCCCCAGGGGCAGCTCCACGACGCGGTCGGCGTAGTATAGGAACGAGACGCTCCCGGCAGGCAGCAGGGAGGCCAGGATTGTTCCCACGGTTACGTTGATCTGGTAGACCGCCGCGCCCAGGACCGCCGGGCCCATGAGGAGCAATATCCTCTTCACCGCCTTGTGATAGAGCGTGAACCGATCGAAGAACCGGAAGCCCCGTTTGACCAGGAAGGGGATCTGCAGAACGAGCTGGGCCGCGCCTCCCAACAGCACGCCGATACCCAGCCCCACCACCGGCGGACGCGTTTCGGGCGCGATCCAAACGATGGAAGCGATCATGGCCAGGTTCAAAAAAACCGGGGAAAGCGCCGGTGCGGCGAAATGGCCCAGGCTGTTGAGCACCCCCATGGCCAGCGCCACCAGGGCGGCGAAGAAGATGTAGGGGAATGTGATGCGTGTAAGCAAAATGGTGAGCCGGAGCTTTTCGGGGTCCCGCGCGAAGCCGGGAGCCATCACCTTCACGATCTCCGGGGCGAAGACGATCCCCAGCGCCGACACCGCGCAAAGCACCAGAACAAGAAGCCGGAAGATGACTCCGGCCATCTCGAAGGCCTCTTCCTTGCCCTTTCGCTCCAGATACTCGGAAAAAACCGGGATGAAGGCGATGGTGAGCGCGCCCTCGGCCAGGAGCCTGCGGAGCAAATTGGGAATTCGGAACGCGACGAAAAACGCGTCGGCGCTCATGGACGCGCCGAAGAACCACGCGGTGGCGGCATCGCGCACGTAGCCCATCACGCGGGAGAGCAGGGTCGCCCCTCCCACCACTCCGGCGGCGCGCGCGACGGTTGCGTTTTCAGACATGGGTGCTTTCGAGAACAAGACTATGGTTGGCCAGCCGATAGCGAGGCGACGGTCCGCCTCCCCCCAGGGGCCTTATACGAAAAGCCGGGGCCGATTACAAGACGCTTGCCGTTCCCACGGGATGCCTGTTGCGCGGAAAAACCCGGGCTGCTATGAAAATGGTCCGCGCCTCGTTTTGCGGGGCGAACCGAAACCCGATGCGCCGGGAAACCCGATCCATGACAAAATTCACCTTCATCCACGCCGCGGACCTGCACCTGGACTGCCCCTTCTCCGGCGTGGGAAGGGTTTCCCCCGAGGCAGCGGAACTATTATACCGCGCCACCTTCGACGCCTTCGAGAACCTGGTGGGCCTCTGCATCGAAAAACACGCCTCCTTCCTGCTCCTCGCGGGCGATCTCTTCGAGCACGAGGGGAAAAGTCTCCGCGCCCTGTTCCGCTTCCGAGCGGGAGTGGAGAAGCTTGACCGGCACGGCATCGCCACCCTATGCGTGCACGGCAACCACGATCCTCCTTCCGGGGCGTCCGGCGCCCTCCTGGATGCGCCCGGCCTCTTCACGTTCCCCACAGACCGGGTTGCCGAGCGCATCATCGAAAAGGACGGGGCGCCGCTGGCCCGTGTGCGGGGCATGAGCTATGCAAGCCGGGAGGAAGGCCGCAACCTGGTATCCCTGTTTCCCCCCAACGACGGCAGGCTCTTCACGGTGGGCCTGGTGCACGCCAACGCGGGCGGAGTTGCGGATCACGCCAACTACGCGCCCTGTCTCGCCTCCGAGCTGGACGGACGCTGCGACTACTGGGCCCTGGGTCACGTGCACCAGCGCCGGGTGATCTCCGAAGAACCTTACGCCGTATACCCGGGCAACACCCAGGCCCGAAGCATCCGGGAGCCCGGCCCGCGGGGCTGCTACGTGGCCGAGGTGGAGGCGGGCCGCGTCCGCTCTCTCGCCTTCGCGCCTCTGGACGCGGTGCGGTGGGAAAACCTGGAGGTGGACATCCTCGGTTGCCGAAACGCGGAGGAAGCCACCGAGGCCGCGGCCGAGCTGGTGGCGGAGGCCCGGCATGAGGCCGGGGATCGGCCCTTGTGCTGCCGCGTGACCCTGGCCGGCCGGACCGCCGCCTACCGCGAACTGGCAAAGCCCGGCATGGGCCCGGAGATTCGGGACGCGTTGGCGGACCGGACTGCGGACCGCAAGCCCCTTGTCTGGGTGGAGGAAGTGGCGGTTTCCACCGCGCCCCTGCTGGATATGGACGCGCTGGCTGCGGACACGGGCCTTGTGGGCGCCCTCTTTTCCATCGCCGCGGAGATCGCCGCCTCCCCCGGAGACGGGCCGCCGCCCTTTGTCGAGGATGCCCTGGCGGACCTGTTTTCCGATAAAAAGATGCCCAAGGAGCTGGCGGAGCTCTCCCGGGACGAGGCCCTGTCCCTCCTTACGAAGGCCCGGAACCTCTGCGCCGAGCTCCTGTCGGAAGACGCGCCATGATCATCACCCGGCTCGACATCGAAGGCTTCGGCATCTTCCGCGACGCCTCCGCCCCGGACCTTTCCCCGGGCCTGAACCTCTTCTTCGGCGAGAACGAGGCCGGCAAGACCACGCTTTTGTCCTTCATCCCCGTCATCCTGTTCGGATTTCCCGATGGCCGGACCAACCGCCCCCGCTACCTTCCCATGAACGGCGGCCTCCACGGCGGCAGCCTGGGCATCCTGGACGAGAGCCTGGGCCGGATCACCGTGGCGCGCCACGCCGGAAAAAGCCGGGGCCCCCTGGAGGTGCTTCTGGAAAACGGAGGCACGGGCGACGAGCGGACGCTCTCCCGCGTCCTTTCGGGCGTCTCCGAAAACCTGTTCCGTTCGGCCCACGCCTTTTCCCTGTCCGAGCTTGCCTCCATGGAGGCCCTGACGGACGCCGATCTCCGCGCCGCAGTAGCAGGCGCAAGCTACGGGAGCGGCTTTCTGCGCCTGGACAAGGCTGCGAAAGCCCTCAAGAC
>JBFMHL010000173.1:0-15326 GCA_040753055.1 Thermodesulfobacteriota bacterium
GGCGGCATCTCGCCGGGGCCGGGCCTGGACAAGAAAGGCCCCACGGCGGTGCTCAAGAGCTGCGGGAAGATTGACCACGTGGGCGACGGCCGGGCCTTCCTGCTCAACCAGCGGCTCTCCCCCACCCAGCTGGCCGGCGAGAAGGGCTACCAGCTCTGGAAGGCCTACATCCGCACCTGGGCCGATCTGGGACTCGACCACGTGCAGTTCAACATGGTCAGCGACGAGACCCTGCGCGCCGCCCAGCGGGACCCGGAAAAGTACCAGGAGGTCATCGTCCGCGTGGCGGGCTACTCGGCCCACTTCGTGGACATCTCCCGCAAGACCCAGGACAACATCATCCAGAGGACCATTCAGGGGATTTAGGCTTTTTTCAGCAATCCATAACTTCGGAGAATCGGCAAAAAGCTCCGGATGCAAGGCGCGCTAGCGACCGGAACGGGGAGCGTACGGAGGTGGTACGTGACCCGTTCCGGCCGCCGGGTGTGCAACGCCGCAGACGGGCTTTTTACGGATTCACCCCAGGAGGTGCATCATGCCCACTAGGGAGGAGCTGCAAAAATCGTTCGCCAGCATCTACCGCAAGCAGACCGCTCCCAAGACCGTGGCGTCGGAGCAGAAAAGGCCTGAAAAGATGTGCGGGATCTGCAAGAAGTTCAAGGAGACCGCCTTTTCCGGCGAAGGCATCGGAAACTGCGACATCTTAAAGCGCGGATCCGACATCGAAGCCAATCCGCCGGTCTTCGTTCTGGAAGGCACGGACGGATACCGCGCCATGGCGTTGGCCAACGCGGCCAACTGCAAGTACTTCGAGAAAATGGACCTGATAGACAAGGACGGCACCGAGTGCTCGGACCCCGTATACCGCCGGTCCCTGCGCCAGTTCCAGGATATTTAGTCCGAGGGCCGTCATGCGCCGGTCCGCCCCCTTGGCGGGCCGGTGCCCGGCAGGCGCAGCCCCTTTGCGGGCGCCGCGTTCTTTCCATGGAGAGACGAGATGGACCTGACCTGCCCCAAATGCGGGTTTCACGACTCGTATCTTGAGTTCAAATACCTCTGCGCGTCCGGCTGACCGGCCTGCGGAGAGAGCGACCTCCGCCAGTGCCCGCGATGCGGGGCGCAGGTATTGTTGAGCCGGGCCGAGGGCCTGGAGGATGAGCACCTGGAAATGCAGCGGCTCTGCCAGGAGCTTTCCGGGATCGGGAAGACCAAGGGCATGGCGGAGCTTAGCCGGGCCCAGAAGATCATCGCCAAGTTGCGGTCCATGAACCTTCGGTGGAACATCCCGGAGCTTTCCGAGTTTTTACGGACCCGGCAGAAGGAACTCTTTTTCGGGCTGGCGAGTAAATAGAGCCGGTCTTCTGGGTAAAAGATGGGACAGTGGCGCTTTGTGGGGCAAAATGGGTCAATAAAATCCTATTGAATAAAATATAAAATGAATAAAGCATGTTATAAAATATAGCCGCCTTCCACTGTGTCAAAAATGTCGCATCTCTCCGGCCTCCTGCGCTCCCCTCCTTTGGCAGCACCCAACCCGATTTTTTACTATACATTGTAAATATAGATAGTTATTTCCACCCTCCCCGATTTCACCCTTTGGCACCATCCTTGCTCAACCCCTTTCGTCGTTCTCGCTTGCGCCGCCCCAAAAGATCATGCCGACTCTCCGGCCAGGATCAACCGAAAGGAACCGTATGCCCGAGGACCTGAACACCGACCTCATGATCCCGGAGCACGAGCCCCACTTCTTCCTCCCCCGGGACACCATCCGCAACATGGACCGTATTCTGAAGCTCTCCGGCCGCCATCCGGTGAACGTGCTGGTGGCCGGCAAGCAGGGCTGCGGCAAGTCCACCCTGGTCCGCCAGTTCGCCGCCAAGCACAAGAGGCCCATGGCCACCTTCCAGATCGGCATCCTCTCCGAGCCCGGACAACTCTTCGGGGAGCACCGCTTGAAGAACGGCGAGACCTTCTACCAGAAGTTCCTCTTCCCCCAGGCCATCCAGACCCCGGGATGCGTCATCCACCTGGAGGAGATCAACCGGCCCGAACACCCCAAGGCGCTCAACATGCTCTTCTCGGTCCTGGCCGAGGACCGCAGGGTGTTCACCGACGAGCTGGGTCAGCTCAAGGTGGCCCCCGGCGTGGTCTTTTTCGCCACGCTCAACGAGGGCGAGGAGTTCGTGGGCACCGAAATGCTGGACGCGGCCCTGCGCGACCGCTTCTACGTGACCCTTCTGGACTATCTCCCCAAGGACGTGGAGATCAACGTCCTGGCGCTCAAAACCGGCGTGCCCAAAAAGGATTGCGAGGTCATCGTATCGGTGGCCAACATGCTGCGCAGAAACACCCAGGAGCCCATGATCGTCTCCACCCGCCACACCCTGATGATCGCGGAGATGGTTTCCGTGGGCTCCTCCGTGCGCGACGCCTTCATCTACAGCCTCCAGGCATCCAAGGACGTGCTGGAGTCCGTTCTTTTGTCCCTCCACATCGAAACGGGCAAGGCGGAAGAGGCGGATGGAACCCTCTATCAGATCTACTAGCGCGCTCTTAGGCGAAGCTCCCCGTCCCGGCGCGGACATCCCGCCCGACGTGGCCCTTTCGTCTTTCTGGCGCAAAAACTCGAGCACCCAGGAGCCCACGGAGCTGGCCAACCTTTTACGGGCCCTCCGCAAGGTGGCCGGCCACCTGGGCCCCAACGTGGGCCGCATCGAGTATCTGGGCATGTCCCACGGAGACCCGGCCGCCATCGTGGTAGACCCGGCCATGGTCATGGGCCAGTACCCCGTGCCCGGCAAGAAGACCGACTACCTGGTGGGGCTGGTGGTGCACGAGGCCTTGCTGCAGATGGAGTGGTCCGAGCGGGTTTTCAAGAACCTGCTCCCCGACTTCCGGAAGATGCCCCGCCTGGCCCTGGTCATCTTCCAGAAGCTGGTGCAGACCGGCGAATCCATCTACGTGGACCGCATCGCGGACCGCACCATCCTGGGGCGCTACGTGGAAAAGACCCGGGGGCGGGCGCTCATGGAGGCCTCGGCCAAGCTGCGGACCGAGATCCTCACCGTGGACGCGCTGTTGTACCTGTGGTGGGTGGGCACCTGGGGCAAGAACATCGAGCGTCTCCTGGAGCCCGTGTACGAACCTCCGCTCATCCACCTGCGCGGGCTCTCCGAGGAACTCCGCCATGCCTACGATCGAAGCCCCTCGGTCACCGACCGGGCAGCCCTCCGGGCGGACCTCTACCGCGGGGCCTGGCAGGCGGTGGGCGACATCTGCCTGAACCTCACCCTTCTGGACCGGCGCCTTGTCTGGCACCCCGACGAGCTCATCCGCGTCACCGGGCACAACCCGGAGCGCCGCATCACCAACGTGCCCCGCAAGGTGGTTCTCTCCGCCAACCTGGCCCGGGAGATCGAGGCCACGCTGGCCGTCAACTCGGCGGACATCACGCCCATCATCCGGGGAATCGTGGGCCACGACAACCCGGACGTAGCGCCCACCAGCCGCTGGGACTTCAACATCCCGGCCCATCCGGTGGTGGACCGCCGCATGGTGGCCCGCCTCTCGGCCGTGTTCACCCAGTACGCCCGGAGGAAGAAGATCCAGAGCCGCGGCCTCACCTCGGGCCGAGTGGACCGCCGCCGCCTCTGGCGCGCCCCGGTGAACGGGCGCTGCTTCTCCCAGACGGACACCCTGCCCGTGGTGGACTGGAACGTGACCCTGCTTCTGGACGCCACCGGCTCCATGCGCGGCAACAAGTGGCGCATGGTGGAGAACACCGTGGGGAACCTCCACAGGGCACTCCTGGGCTTTCCCAACCGTCTGTCGGCCTACGCCTACTTCGAAATTGACGGCATCTGCATGATCTCGCGCCTGATCCAGGGCAAAAAGCTCCTGTCCGTCCCCCCTGCGGGCCAGACGGCCTCGGGCCAGGCCATTCTCGCCGCGGCCTACTTCATGCCCCGGGACGCCCGGCGCAAGGTCATGATCCATGTGACCGACGGGGAAAGCAACTTCGGCGTGGACGTGCAGGTCGCCCTGGACTTCTGCCGCAGGGAGAAGATCTCCCTCATCACCCTGGGCTGCGGCGTGAAGGACAAGAAGCTCATGACCGCCCAGTACGGCAAGAGCATCCAGTTTCTGCAAAGCTTCGGGCAGCTGCCCCAGGCCGTGGAACGCTTGCTCAAATGGACCTTTCTCTACGGCACGGACAGGCAGGCGGCCACGGACCGGATGATGGAAAGGATTCTGGGGGAACGGCAGGAGAAGGAAGAAAACGGAACTGCGTAAAGGGGCGCGGGGGAGGGGGAAAACGCCGGCTTTTCAAAAAGAGCTTCCCTCCCCCGCGAAAACGCGTCTTGTCTTTTCGCTTTTAAGGTCTTTTCGGAGGTTTTTATGCAGGTGAGCGAGCAAGTGAAGGGCTTCTTCGCAACCCGGGACCGCACCAACATTCTGGCCACCGCCGGAAGGGACGGCAAGCCCAACGTGGGGGCGTTCGGCAGCCCGTCCCTGGTGAACGACGAAACCATGGCCATGATGCTGGGCGATAACCGCACATTCCGGAACCTCGCGGAGAACCCCCAGGGGGTGTTCCTCATCATCCTCCACGGGGCCGTGGGCATGGGCATGAAGGGCTGCCGCCTGTATGTGACGGTGAAGGAAACGGCCGACGCCGGGGAGAAGTTCGACGCCATGATCGCGCCCATCCGGGAACGGATCGGCGCGGGCGCGGACATGCTCAAGCATTACGTTGAGTTCGCCGTTACGGACGCGCGGCCCATCGTGGACTTCGGGCAGGGCGTCTGATCGGGGGCATTCGTGCGCGTCGGTCCCGGAACGGTGGTGACGGCCAATGTGGTGGCGGAGGACGGGGACGGGGAGGTGGTGGACGATCTCTACCGGCGCACGCCCGTCAAGTTCGTCTTTGCCGACGGCCGTTTTCCCAAAGGTTTCATGGAAGCGCTTTCGGGGCTTTCCGCCGGCGAGGAAAAGAGGTTCACGATAGGGCCGGACAAGGCATACGGGAGCTACGACCCGGCCCTGGTGATCCGGGTTTCCGCCTCCGAGCTGCCCCATCCTCCCCGGAGCCAGGGCGAGCTCTACAAGCTACGCAACGAGGCGGGAGAGGGAAAGATCTACCGCGTGCTGGGCTTTACGGGCGACTCGGTGCGGCTGGACGGAAATCATCCGCTGGCCGGGAAGTCGCTTACCTTTTCCGTGAAGGTGCTGGATGTGGCCTGGGCCGGCCGGGAGCGGGAGATGCTGCCGTGACCGGAGGCATCACGAAAACGATCAAGGGGGGAAAATGGCGGAGCAGGCGATCCTGAGCGAAGTGAAAGGCCACGTGGGCACCATCACCTTCAACCGGCCCGAGCGACGCAACGCGCTTTCACCGGACATGCTCATCGGGCTCCATTTGATCCTGGAAAAATGGGCGGAAGGGACCGAGGTGCGTTGCGTGGTGGTCACGGGCGGGACCGGGAAGGCCTTCTGCTCGGGTTACGACATCAGCGCCATCCCCACGGAGATGAGCCCGGAGATGGAGAAGGTCATCCGGGAGCACAACCCCCTGGAGCTGGCGTTTACGAGCATGAAGAACTTCCCCTACCCCACCATCGCCATGTGGAACGGCTACTGCTTCGGGGCGGGCCTGAACCTCTCCATGGTCTGCGACATACGGACCGCGTCGGACACCGTGAAGCTGGGCATGCCGCCGGCCAAGCTGGGCCTGGTCTACCACCCGGACGGGCTCATCGAGTTCGTCCAGGCGGCCGGGTTCGCCGCCACCCGCGAGCTCTTCTTTTCCGGCCGCACCATTTCGGCGAAGCTCGCCAAGGAGATGGGCCTCGTCAACCACGTGCTTCCCGCCGAGGAGCTTGCGGCCTTCACCTACGAGCTGGCGGAGGAGATCGCGGGGAACGCGCCCATCAGCCTGAAAAACACCAAGAAGATCCTCAACATGCTGGAGAAAAGCTTTCTTCTCTCCGACGCCGACCGGAAGCAGGCCGAAGTCCTGCAGGCCGAAGGCTTCGCCAGCGAGGACCTCAAGGAAGGCCAGATGGCCTTCCTGGAAAAACGCAAGCCCGTGTTCAAGGGCAGATGATTCCGGAGCCGGCCATGGAAGAAAAGATCCGCCGCGCAGCACGGGAGATGAAACGGCGAGCGCCCGGAGTGGCCTTCACGGGCTCGGGCGTTTCGGCCGAGTCCGGGATCTCCACCTACCGGGACCGCGGGGGCCTCTGGGACAGCCACCCCAAGGGCGCTTCCGGAGGCATGCTGGGGGTCCTGGCCGCCTATCCGGAGAAGGCGCCCGAGATTCTTGCCGGCTTCTTCGACTCGCTCAAGGCAGCCGAGCCCAATGCCGGACACAGGGCCATCGCAGCCCTGGAGGAACAGGGCATCCTGAGCGCGGTCATCACCCAGAACGTGGACAACCTCCACCGCCTGGCCGGCAGCAGGACCGTGTTCGAGCTCCACGGAAACATCATGCGCCTGCGCTGCCTGGCCTGCGGCCGGAAGACCATGCCCTCCCGGGAGGAGTTCTTCGCCCTGGCGGCGGAGCTTGTGTCCGGACTATCCCGGTCCGGGATGGAAGGGCTTTTGTCCGCGCTTCCCTCCTGCGAGTGCCGGGGCACGTTGCGGCCGGACTTCGTGAGCTTCGGCGAGTCCGTGCAGGATCTTCCCGAGGCCTCTTCGGCCAGCCAAAGGGCAGGCTTCATGCTCATCTGCGGGACCTCAGGCCTGGTGTACCCGGCAGCCTCGCTGCCTTTCCGGGCAAAGGAAGCCGGAGCCTTCATCGTGGAGGTGAACCCCAGAAGAAGCGAGCTTTCGGATATCGCAGACGTTTTTTTGCAGGACACGGCCGCAAAGGTGCTGCCCGGGCTGTGGGCCGAGATATCGGCCTGACCCCGGAAGGGCAGCGGGGCGAAGGGAGATTCTCATGTCCATGAAAAGCAGCCTCAGAAATGCCGTCCGGCCGCGGGCCATTGCGGCGGAGTTCTTTACCTACCAAGCAAGGGAACCCTTTTTCGGGGAAAGCGAAACCGGCCCCTCCTTCACGGCGGCCGACAGGGAAAGGAGACAGACAATGGAAGTACAATGGGACGTGGGATTCCTCCTGTACAAGCGTGCCATGATGCATCCGGAGAAGAACGCCATCATCTTCGAGGACGAACCGGTGACCTACCGGAGCCTCAACGAGGGGGCCAACCGCTGCGCGCACTTTCTGCAGAAGAAGGGCCTGAAAAAGGGCGACCGCATGGTGGTGCTGATGCTCAATTGCATCGAGTTCCTGGAGGCCTACATGGCCGCCGCCAAGCTGGGAGTGGTGTTCGTGCCGCTCAACTGGCGCCTGGTGGGCCCGGAGCTGGAGTACCAGATCAACGACTGCGGCGCGCGCCTGGTGATCTTCCACGACTCCTTCCTGGGGAGCCTGGAGGGGATCCGCACCCGGCTCACGGTGGAGGAGGACAAGTTCATCGTCGCCAAGAGCGGCACGCCCGGAATGCCCGCCTGCCCCGAATGGGCCAAGGACTACACCGACGGGACGGCGGACATGCCCGCCAAGGAGCCTACGCCCGACACCCCCGTCACCATGGATGACCCGCTGGCCATCATGTACACCTCCGGCGTCACGGGAAATCCCAAGGGGGCGGTCCTCTCCCACGGCCAGACCTACTTCAAGTGCTTCCAGACCGTGCTCTACACCGAGGACTCAGTGCGCGGAGTGGAGGACCAGGTGATGGTGGCCCAGATGCCCTTGTTCCACTCGGGCGGGCTCTTCATCGTGGCCACTCCCGCGCTCTTCGGAGGCATCACCCTCATCATGCGCCGGGGCTTCGATCCCAACCAGTTCGCCGAGGACATCCAGCGCTACCGGGCCACCATCGTGTTTGCGCTGACCACCATGTGGCGCTTCATTCTGGAAACCGGGAAGCTGGACCAGATTGATGTGAGCTCGGTGCGGTCCGTCCTGGGCGGAGGAGAGCGCACGCCGCCCAGTCTCTTCGAGGAGCTGGCCAAGCGCGGGCTCTACATGCAGCAGGGCTTCGGCCAGACCGAGTGCTCGGCCATGACCCTGCTCCCCAAGGAGGACATCCACCGCAAGATGGGAAGCATAGGAAAACCGGGCTTCTTCACCCACGTCTGGGTCGGCGACAAGAACGGCAAGGAGCTCCCGGCGGGCGAGATCGGCGACATCCTGGCCAAGGGCCCCACGGTCATGAGCGAGTACTGGAAGCTTCCCGAGGCCACCAAGCGCGCCCTGGTGAACGGCGTCCTGCACACGGGCGACCTAGGCTACATGGACGAGGAAGGATACCTCTACATCGTGGACCGGGCCAAGGACATGTACCGCTCGGGCGGAGAGAACGTCTATCCGGCGGAGGTGGAGAAGGTGCTGGCCGCCAACCCCAAGATCGCCAACGTGGCCATCATCGGTGTGGCCGACGACAAGTGGGGTGAGACCGGCATGGCCTTCGTGCAAATGAAGCCGGGCCAGTCCATCACTCCCGCGGAGATCCTGGAGTTCCTCCAGGGCAAGGTGGCCAAGTACAAGCACCCCACCCGCTTCGAATTCGTGGACGAGCTTCCGCTCACCGCCACCATGAAGGTGAAGAAATCCCTGCTCAAGGAGAAGTACGGTGCAAAGCTCTCCAAGTGACAAGGAAAAGGCTGGCGCACCCGCCTGGGGAGGGCGGGTCGCCGGCCTTCTGGGAGTCCGCTACCCCATCGTTCTGGGCCCCATGCGCATGATCACCATGGGGGCCATGGCAGCGGCCGTGTCCGAGGCCGGCGGCTTCGGGCAGATCGCCGCCTCGGGCCTGGACGACGACACGTTGCGCCGCGAGATCCGAACGGCTAAGTCGCTCACCGGAAAGCCCTTCGGCATCAACGTGCCGGTCTACCGGCCCAACGCCTTCTCGGCCATTTCCATCGCCATCGAGGAAGGCCTCTCCGCGGTCACCACCTCCGCGGGCAACCCGGCCAAGATCATGGACCTCGCCCGGCAGGGAGGCCTCAAGGTCATCCACAAGGTCTCGGGCGTCAAGACTGCGCTGAAGGCCGCCGAAGCGGGAGTGGACGCGGTGGTGGCCATGGGATGGGAGGCGGGCGGCCACGTGGGGCGCGAGAACGTGACCACCCTGTGCCTCATCCCCCAGCTGGCCGACGTCCTCTCCATCCCCATCATCGCCGCCGGCGGCATCGCCGATGCCCGGGGCGTGGCAGCGGCCGTGGCCCTGGGCGCGGACGGCGTGGAGATAGGGACCCGCTTCGTGGCCAGCGCCGAGTGCCCGGTCCCGGGCTTCTTCAAGCAGGCCGTCAGCGAGGCCGGCTGCGAGGCCACCCTTCTCCTGGGCAAGGAGGCCATGCCCATCCGGGTCCTCAGGAACCGCATCACCGAGGCCGTCAGCAACATGGACAAGCCCGGCGCGGACCAAGCCATCATCTCGTCCGGAGACGCAGCCTACGTCATGAGCGGCGGCGACCGCGACACCGCCGTGATGCCCTGCGGACAGATCGCGGGACTGGTGCGCGACGTCCGCAGCATCGCCGCGATATTCCAGGAGCTCGTCTCCGGAGCCGACGCCGTGGCCCGGAAAACCGCCGCGTTTTTCACAAACGGCGCCCAGTGAACAAAAATAAATAAAAAAACTTTTGCGGGGACGGGGGGGAAACCCCTTTTGAAAAAAGCGGCTCTTCTCCCCTCCCCCGCACCCCTCCCCCTCTTTCCGCAAAACTTCTTGCAACAGGAAGCCGCAATGTTGCGCGGAAGAACGGATACCCGATGCCGGCGGGAATCGGTTCAACCGTCGGATTGATTGTATGGGAAGGTCAACATTAAAAAATACGTCGTATCCGGCCTCGGACGTAAAAAGAGGATGCGACGGTTTGCGTTTCGGGAGGCGCCATGGCTTTTGAACACATCATCTTGGAAAAACAGAACCGGGTTGCCTATATCACCCTGAACCGGCCGGAGCGCTTCAACTCCTTCGGCGGGCTCATGCGCCAGGAAATCGGAGCCGCGCTCAACGACGCGGCCGAGGATCCGGAGGTACGCTGCGTGGTCATCACCGGCGCCGGGAAATATTTCTGCACGGGCGGCGACGTGAACGAGTTCGCCTCCGGCACCACCAAAGCCCTGGCGGATGCCCCGAGCGCGGCGCGCCACGCCATGTGCCGCGCGGTGATGCTCATCAACTCCATGGAGAAGCCCGTCATCGCCTCGGTCAACGGGCCTGCGGCCGGCGGCGGCGTGAACCTGGCCCTTTGCTGCGACGTCATCATCGCCAGCGACCGCGCCTCCTTCGGGCAGGTGTTCGTTCGCAGGGGCGTGCACCCGGACTGGGGAGGGATCTACTTCCTGCCGCGCCTGGTCGGGTATGCAAAGGCCTGCGAGCTCATCTTCTCCGGCGAGGTGGTGAAGGCCGAAGAAGCCTATCGCATCGGCATGGTGAACAAGCTGGTGCCCCACGAGGAGCTTGCTGCAAAGACGCGGGAAATGGCCGAGAAGTTCGCAACGAACGCTCCCATTCCCATCGCCTTTGCAAAGCGGGGCTTGCAGAACTTCGGCAAATGGGACCTTCCCACGGCTCTGGACTATGAGTCCTATGTCCTCTCCGTTTGCATGAAAACCGAAGACATCATCGAGGGTTTCGCCGCATTTTTGGAAAAGCGCGAGCCCAACTTCAAGGGTCGCTAGACATCCGTTTTCCCGATGGGAGGAAAAGGTCGTCCGGGGGATGCGGGAAATGGTAAAAAACAATAAATCAAAATATTTGGACAAGGTCTCCATTATGAACCGGGCGGGCGGAAAACTCATGTCCCGCGGGCGGTTTGCGGAGGCCTTGTCTTGTTTTTATAAAGCTCTTGATTTTTATGGTAAATGCGGGCAGGATAACAAACAGTCTCTGGCGGCGCTCAGCAATAACATCGGGCACGCCTACGTTTCCTTGCAAAAACCTGAAAAAGCGCTCCTTTTTTTTTCGAGGGCTGCCGAGCTTCGCGAGGCCCTGGGCGACACCGAAGGCCTTGCCTGGCAGCATGCCAATGTGGGCTCTGCCCTCCGGGATCTGGGAGATTTCCGGGAGGCTGCCCGGCACTACCTCGAGGCCCTGATGCTTTTCGAAAGCGCGGGAGCTTCGGCCCCCGCCTGCGATCAGCACGCAAATTTAGGCTACGCCCTCGCCATGCTGGGCGATACGGTTAGGGCCATCGGGCATTACGAAGCAGCCGTTTCCGGGTACAGCGCTTCCGACGACCGGGACCGGGCCGAGGCCTGCAAGAGAAACATCGCAGCCCTGCGGGGTGCGGGGCAGGAAAAGGACTGAGAACGTGCAGGGCCTTGCGCTCGCGGAAAATTATTTTTTTTCCGTAGGCCTGCCTTCTTTGGAAAATCAGTTCCCCACCCTTCTTGCTTGCATGGCTGCCGGGCTCGTAGGGGACGGGTCCGAATGCTACGGCTTCGACGACGAAATTTCCCGGGACCACGACTGGGGCCCCGGTTTCCAGATCTGGTTGGACGATGAGGACTTCGAAGCATGGGGACCGCGGCTTTCCGCATGGTACAGCGGGTTGCCGCGGGTCTTTGCCAGCTTCGGTCCCAGGAGACGGAGTTCCTGGGGCGACAATCGGGTGGGCGTCTTTTCCGTTTCCGGCTTCTACCGGGGCTTCATCGGCTTGGGCCGTGCCCCCGAAAGCCCCGACGAGTGGCTGGCCATTCCGGAAAATGCGCTTGCAGCCGCGACCAACGGTCGGGTGTTCCTCGACCGCGGGGGTCGGTTCTCCACCGTCCGGGAAATGCTCGCGGGCTTCTATCCCGAGGATGTCCGAAAAAAAAAGATCGCATCCAGGCTCATGACCGCGGGCCAGAGCGGCCAATACAACTTCAGCCGTTGCGTGAGAAGGCGGGACGATGTTTCTGCGGCCTATGCCCGGACCAAGTTTTTTGCAGACGCATTTTCACTCGTATTTTTGCTCAAAAAGCGCTACGCCCCTTTTTACAAGTGGATGGTTAGAGCGGCGATGACAATCCCCGAGCCGGGTCCGGAAATGGCCAGGCTCGCGCGCCTGCTTTGCAGAAGCCCGGATTACTCGGAGCAGGAGCTTCTCATAGAGACAATGAGCGCGCTCGCCGTAAACGAGCTGCGCTCCCAAGGCCTCACCGGGTCGTCCAGCTCCTTCTTGTGCGACCACGGGCCCGAGGTCCAGCAGACCATCGCAGACCCTGTTCTCCGGGAACGGAACGTTTGGGTGGGCTGAAGCGGCAGATAACGGTATCTTATCAGCCCGGATGCATTCCGGGCTTTTGTGCACACAACACAAGGCGGGCTTTTTGCCCCGGGAGACAAGCGGATGAAGGCGATCGTGGAGATGTTTACGCAGGCCCACAAGAGCCTGGTGTACCTTGAAAAAACCGTGACGATCCTCCTGTTGTATCTGATGATCGTGCTGAGCTTCGGCCAGGTCGTTGCCCGGAACCTCTTCGACACGGGCTTCATGCGGGTGGAAGAGATCCTGCGCATCATCGTTCTGTGGCTCACCTTCCTGGGAGCCGGGCTCGCGGCGGAGTACAACCGGCACGTGAAGATAGACGTTCTGGCCCATGTGGTGGGCGGCGGAAGGGCGGCCAAGATCATTGACACCCTGGCCCAAATCTTCGCCATGATCATCTCCTCGCTGCTCTTCTACGGCGCCATGGACTACATCAACACCGTGGAGCGGCGGACGGAAAATCCCCCCATGACCCTGATCCAGGGCGTGCCCGACTGGATCTTCAAAATGGTCATCCCCTACTTCTTCCTGGTCATGGCCATCCGTTGCCTCATCAACATTCGCAGAATCATCATGGGGACGCACCGGCGCTCCATCGAGCCGTAACGACATAAAGCCCGAGGCCCGGCGACCGGATTCACGCCTAACCATCGAAGACTAGCAAGGACGGGAAGAAAATCATGTCAACCTTGGTGATCATAGCCTTTGTCTTGATGTTCATCGTAGCCATCGCGGTGGGCTCGCCGTTGTTCACCATAATCGGCGGCGCCGCAGTGGTCCTGTTCACCCTGGAAGCCAAGCAGCCCATCGCCGCCATCATCATCGAAATGACGAGGCTCGCCAACGCACCGGGCATAACAGCCATCCCGCTCTTCATCTTTGCGGGATACATCTTCGCGGAAAGCCGGGCTTCCACGCGGCTCATCCGGCTTTCCAACGCTTTCCTGGGCTGGATGCCGGGCGGCCTCGCCGTGGTCACCGCGGTGGTGAGTTCGGTGTTCACGGCCATGACGGGCGCTTCGGGCATCACCATCATCGCCTGCGGCGGCATCCTGCTCCCTTCGCTCATCAAGGACGGTTACAACAAGGACTTCGCCCTGGGCCTGGTCACTGCGTCCGGAAGCTCTGGCGTGCTCCTGGTTCCGTCGCTCCCCATCATCATCTACGGCATGATCGCCCGTACGGACATCACCCAGCTCTTCACCGCTTGCATGATCCCGGCCCTCCTCATCATCTTCGCGTTGGGCTCCATGGGCGTGGTCCACGGCTTCCGGCACCACCTGGAAACCCAGAAGTTCAACTGGAGGGAGCTGGGTGCCGCCATGTGGGAAACCAAGTGGGAGCTTCCGCTTCCCTTCGTGGTGGTGGGCGGCATCTACGGCGGCTGGATCACCGTTTCCGAGGCCGCGGCCGTTGCGGCCGTCTACGCCATCGTTTCGGAATGCGTCATCTACCATGAAATTCCCGTCCGCCAGAACATGAAGATCACGGTGGACGCCATGATCACCGTGGGCGCCATCCTCGTGGTTCTGGGCACCGCCCTGGGCCTCACCAACTACCTGGTGGACCGCAGCGTGCCCCAGACCATGCTGGAGTACGTACAGAGGGTGATCCACAACAAGTACACCTTCCTCATCGTCTTAAACGTGTTCCTCCTCGTCGTGGGATGCGTCATGGACATCTTTTCAGCCATCGTCGTGGTGGTTCCCCTCATCGCACCCGTCGCCCTCGGATTTGACATTGACCCGGTGCACCTGGGTGTGATTTTCTTGGCGAACTTGGAGCTGGGTTATCTGACTCCCCCGGTGGGCGTGAACCTCTTCATCGCAAGCCTCCGCTTCGATGTCTCGGTCATGAAGCTCTATCGGGTGGTGTTCCCGTTCCTGATTGTGCTTCTGATCGTGCTCTTGTTCATCACGTACCTGCCGCACCTGTCCTTGTTCCTCATAGACGTCCTGGGGCAGAGGCCGGAGCTCCTGGTCATCTGACCCTGGTCGGTCGTAGAGGCGCAACCCTTACCGGCGGGCCCGAGGGCCCTGAAGATTTCACGAAGAGAAAACCGGCAAAAACCACTAGAAAAAAGAAAGGAAATCCACATGAAGGCCAAGAAGTCCCTTTGGGTGAAGTTCGCGTTGGTAGTGGCCCTTGCGGCTTTTATGGTCACCGGAGCGGGCTGCGGCAAAGCTGCGAAGAAGATCGCCATTGGATCCTTCGGCGGTCCGGTGGTCCTGGACCTTTTGAACACGCTGCTGGACAGCCCCAACGCCCGGCTCCTGAAGGAAGCCATGCCCAGCAACATCCTTCTGGTGACCGCAGCCGCCGAGATGGGACAGTCCCGCGAGCTGTACGAAGTGTGCGCCTTCCTGTACACCTCCTACGGCATGATGATCGAGGATGACGACGCCATTTACGCCATCCAGCTTTACAACATCGGCAAAAAGTACGGCATCCGCGGCCTGTGCACCAACCCCGCCTTTGCCAAGGGTTGGGACGAAGGCAAGAAGATCCCCGAGCTGGTGGGCAACCTGGATCAGCGCTACGTCATGGGCCTGACCTGGACGGGGCTCGCCACCGGCCTCATCATCATCCACCAGATGGACGATCCCATGGCGCTCATGGGCCTGCCCGATGCGGTCAGCCTTGTGAAACGCTCCGTGGAGCTGAACCAAAATTACTTCTTCGGCGTCGGCAAGGCCTTCCTGGGCGCCTACTACGCCCTGATGCCCGCCTTCCTGGGTCTGGGCGGCGGCCCCGAGGCCTCGGCCGAGATGTTCGACGAAGCCCGTGCCATCACCGATGGCAAGTTCCTCATGGTGGACGTGTTCCAGGCCCGCTACCTCTCCACTTACATTGACGACCGCCCCGGCTTCGAGAAGCTCCTAAACCACGTTCTGGAAGCCAACTCTGCAGACCTCAAAGGCGGCGAGGCCCTGAACGATCTGGCCAAGATCAAGGCCCGGTACTTCCTCTCCATCGAGGACGAGCTCTTCTAAGAGCCAGGACCGGTAGCTCGATGCTCCCGATGCCCCCGGAAGGCTCCGGCCTTCCGG
>JBFMHL010000174.1:0-19490 GCA_040753055.1 Thermodesulfobacteriota bacterium
GGGACGAAGGCGTCCTCTCCCCGCGGAGCCCTCTGGATGCGGGGCCGGTTGCGGCTATTTTTCAGCGCACCAGCATCTTGATGCTCTCGGTGATCTGCTTGGCATCCGCCGGCTTGGGCAGGTAGTCATCCGCCTCGGTGCTGGCGCCGTCATAGTGGGAGTAGCGCGTGGAACTCACGTGGCTGGCCACTGCGGTGAGCAGCAGGATGGGGATGCCCTGGTACTTCTTGTCGTGCTTGAGCTCGGCGCAGACCGCGTAGCCGTCCTTTTCCGGCATCATCACGTCCAAAACGATGGCGTCCGGCGGGTTGGCCTTGACCTTGGCAAGCCCTTCCGCTCCATCAAAAGCCTGCTCCACCGCAAAGCCTTCCTTCTCCAGGTAGCTCTTCACGATATTGGAAAAATCCGGCTCGTCGTCCACGACGAGGATTCTTTTCTTGTCTGCCATTTTTTTGTTCCTCCTTGGTCTGTTTTTCCAAAGCGACGGTCTTTTATCGCAACCGCAGAATCTTTCGAAGACGGCTTGCCCATTCCCTTCAGGCGGTTCGGTATTTCCCCCAGGAGCTCTCCTCCCGGCCCGCGCCGTCCTCGCCGCTTGCCGCCAAAAGCTCCCGGCGCAGGGAAAGGACCTCGGGCACGCGGGACTCGCTGCCGAAGGTCTCCAGGATGACGCCCGCGGAGCCCAGCTCTTCCATGGCGTTGATGGTTTCCGCCGTGATGCGGGCGCATTCGCGCTCGCGGTCGCCGGAGGCCATGAGCCGCGCGATGGTTTCCTCCGGAAGGTGGATGTGCTCCATGTGCCTCTGGATGTAGCGCGCCATTCCCAGGGACCGCAGCATGACCACCCGGGGCAGGATCTTCGCGGACCTTTTCCGGGCCAGGTCCATGAAGGGCGCAAGCTTTTGGGCGTCGAACACCGGGGTGGTGACGAAGAAGCGGACCCCGGCGTCCAGCTTTTTCTCCATGGCCGCCATCTCCCGGTCCAGGTCCTTTTCCGAGACGCCGGCGGACAGCTCGGCTCCCAGGAAGAAGCGGGGGGAGCCCTTGATCTCCCCGCCGGACATGTCGCGTCCCTTCTCCAGGCCGGCGGCGGCGGAGACAAGCTCCATCACGCCCAGGTCGGCCACCGTGGCCGCCTCGGGATGATCGCCGTAGCGGGTCTCCACGCCCCCGGACACCAGAATGTTCTCGATCCCGCAGGCGGCGGCCGACAGGAGGTCGGCCTGGAGCGCCAGGCGGTTGCGGTCCCGGCAGCCCATCTCCATGATCACGGGAAAGCCCTTGGACGCAAGCAGAAAAGACGCTCCCAGGGCGCTCATCCAAAGCACCGCCTGGCTCATGTCCGGAACCAGGAAGCCGGACACGTCCCACTTGAGCTTCTTGGCCGTGAGCAGGAAGTCGGAAACGTCCACCCCCTTGGGAGGCTTCATCTCCACGATGATGGAGAAACTGTCGGAGTTCAAAAGGTTCATCAAACGCATGTGCTTCTCCTTTCCATGAAAGCCCTGCGGGAAAACCTCCCGGGGCGGAAACTTTAGGGTGAGGCCACGATTGGGGGAACGCACCCCGAAATAATTTTTCTACATGCAATATCAGGATGTTAAATATCGTTATCGGTTCAAGGTCCGTGCTCTCAAGCACAAGGTCGCCATCCTTGGACGCGCATCAAAAAGTTTTGCGGAAAAGGGGAAAGGGGTGCGGGGGAGGGGGAAAAAGCCGCTCTTTTCAAAAGGGGTTTGACCCCCTCCCCCGCAAATCTTTTTCCTCTTATTTCTGAGATAGCTTCTTGCCGGCTGCGTTTTTTTCCTGGGATAGCGGCAGCCAGACCGTGAACACGCTTCCTTTTCCCGGAGCGCTGCCCACCGAGATCCTTCCCTTGAGCGATTCCACCAGGCCCTTGACGATGGAAAGCCCGAGTCCGGTTCCGGTGATGTGCCGGGTCTGCTCGGTTTTGACCCGGTAGAACTTCTCGAAGATGCGGTCCAGGTGCTTCCTCTCCATGCCGAAGCCGTTGTCGGCCACGGCCACCTTGATTTCTCCGCCGTCCAGGGAAAGGCTCACCGTGATCTCCCCCCCCTGCTGGGTGTAGTTGATGGCGTTGGTCACCAGGTTTCCGAAGATGCTTTCCAGGACCATGGGGTCCGCCATGATACGGAAGCGGGCGCCCTCCCCCTGTATGGCCAGGGAAAGGCTCTGGCCCTTGGCCTTTGCCTGGGCCCCCATGAAGTCCACGATGGCGGACAAAAGCTCGTCCAGCTTCACCTCCGAGGGCTTCTGGGCTATGGCCCCGGACTCGATGCGGGAGAGGTCCAGAAGGTCTCCGATGAGGGAGATGAGCCCCTGGGTCTTCTCCTTGACCCGGCTGAGCACGTTCTGGTCCTTTTCCGGCACCTGGGACACCGTGTCGGCCATGACCATGGCCAACTGCTCGTGGATGGTGGCGAGCGGCGAGCGCAGCTCGTGGGAGACTTTCGCCACGAACTCGTCCTTGAGCCGGTCCAAAACCTTGAGGCTGGTGACGTCGGTGAGCACGAGCACCGCGCCCAGGCAGCTTCCTTCCGGGCCCAGCACCGGCCGTCCGCGCACCATGAGGAAGCGCTCTCCGGGAAGGGCGAACTCATAGGGAGGGATGTCCGTTCCTGCAGGAAACTCACCGGAGTAGATCCGCGTGGCCAGGCTCAGCACTCCCTCGTCCTGGAGGTAGGCGGAGATGGGGCCGCCGGGCCCTGTCTCGGGCGGAAGGCCCGCCAGTAGCCGGAAGGCGGGGTTCAGGAGAACCGCCTTGCCCTGGGCGTTTAAAACCACCACGCCGTTGGGCAAGGCCTCGATGATGGTGCGGATGCGGCTTTTTTCCTTGCCCAAGTCCAGGAGAGTCCTCTGCCGCAAGGACTCGGAGAGCTCGGCCTCGGCTTGGAGGCGCTGCTTCTCCAGGGCGCGCCCCACCACAATGCGGAGCTGGGCCGGTTCGAAGGGCTTGGGGATGAAGTCGTAGGCGCCCTGCTTCATGGCCTCGATGGCGGTCTCCACCGTGGCGTAGCCCGTGATGACGATGATGAGCACGTTCTTGTTGCGTTCCTGGATGATGCGGAGCACCTCCATGCCGTCCAGGCCCGGCATCTTCAGGTCCAAAAGAACGATGGAGAAGGGCTCTTCTTCCATGAGGCTGAGAGCGTCGTTCCCGGTGGGCGCGGCGCTCACCTTGCAGCCCATGCGGGTGAGGATCCGGGTGCAAGCCTCCCGGATGTCCTCCTCGTCGTCCACCACAAGGACCGGAATCTGTGCGTCTTTATTTTCCATTGGTCTTCTCTTCTATGGGCAGCTCGATCACAAAGGTGGTCCCCGTGTCCCGGGCGCTGGTCACGCCAATTCTCCCCTTGTGATTCGAAACGATGTTGTAAGCGAGCGACAGCCCCAGGCCGGTCCCCTTTCCTTCCTCCTTGGTGGTGAAGAAGGGCTCGAAAATGTGCGGCAGGGCCGAGTCCGGAATGCCGGGGCCGGTGTCGGATATGGAGATGACCGCCCGCCTTCCGTCTTCCGACAAACGGGTGCGGACCGTAAGCTTGCCGTTCTGGCCCATGGCCTCCACGGCGTTCAGGATGATGTTCATGAAAAGGTGGTAGAGCTGCTGCACGTCGCCGTGGACGGGCGGCAGGTCCGGCGTAAGGTCTTTTTCGATGGCGATGTTGTGGAAGATGGCCTGGTTTTCCAGGAGGAACAAGGTGCGGCCCAGGGCCCGGTTGATGTCCTGGGGCGCCTTGATCTGCTTGGTCTGCCGGGCGAACTCCAGAAGCTCCCGCACGATGTCCCGGCTCCGCTGGGCGTCGTCCAGGATGCGCGTGAGGTCGTTCCGGAGCTTGTCCGGGAGCTCGTACTCCTCCAGGGCCAGCTTGGTGAACAGGATGATGCCGCCCAAGGGGTTGTTCAGCTGGTGGGCCACCCCGGCGGCCAGCTTTCCCAGGGACGACAGCTTCTCGGCCTGGAGCAGCTGGACCTGGGTGTTCTTGAGCTCCTCCTCCATGCGGATCTTGGCGCGGAGGTCCCGGAAGAACCCGACGGTGGCCAGCTCCCGGCCGTTTTCGTATACGATGGAGGCGTTTAGGCAGATGGGGATGCGTTCCCCCTGCTTGTTCAGCACGTCCACCTCGTAGGAGGTGAGCTTGCCCAGGCCTCCGTACTCTTCGCTCCGGAGCATCTTCATGATCCGCTTGGCCCCGTCCCCGGGATAGACGGCGCGGATGTTGAGGTTTTCCAGCGCGTCCTCGATGCCGTAGCCCGCGATCCGGGCCGCGGCTTCGTTGAACAGGATGATCTTACCGGTCATGTCCGCGGCGATCACCCCGTCCACCGAGCTTAGGAGCAGGTTCTTCAGGAACGCGTTGGAGCGGTCCAGGCGCTCTTCGATGCCCTTGATGGCCGGAATGTTCAGATCCAGGACCACCACGGCTTCGATCTTGCCGTTGGGGGTGATGGGAATGGAGTAGAGGCAGTTTTCGCCGTTGACGTCCACTGCATTCTCCGAAGCGAGCTGGGCCGTGGGTTTGCCGCTCTTCAGGGTCTCCGCGGCCGGACAGTAGACGCAGGGCGTCTCCCGGCCGTGGAGGATCTTGAAGCAGCTCTCCCCGATGGCCTTGCCGCCCGCCATCTTGGTGAAGCAGCGGTTGGCGGCCAGGATGGAAAAATCCGGCGAAATGATGACGAGCCTGCGGTTGAAGGAGTCCGCCGCTTTCGCCAGCCATTCGTGCTCGCTCATGATACCCTCGCTCATCGCTCCCCTACTCTCCCGGCATGTTCACCTCGGCCAAATCCGGGCCGAGGTAGGAGCGCTCGTTTTCGCCGAGGATTCCCATGGACAGGCAGATGAGCGTCCAGAGGTGCACCACGGGAAAGTGCGCGCCCGATTGCTCCGAGAGATCGTGGATTTGGGAATGGCAGTTGTGGCACGGGGCGATGCAGTAGTCGGCCCCGGTGGCGAGGATTTGCTTGAGCTTGACTTCGCCGTACTTGCGCCGCTCTTCCGTGAACCCGGACTGGAGATAGCCGCCCCCGCCGCCGCAGCAAAAGTTATAGGACCGGTTGGGGGTCATGTCGATGAAATTGTCATCGCCCACCACGGCCCGCACCACGAAGCGCAGGTCTTCCGCCACCGGGTCCCCGAAGGTCTTGCGGACCAGCTGGCAAGGGTCCTGGACCGTGAACTTCACCTTGCGGTCGCGGTTCCAGTCGGAGTTCACCTTGAGCTTTCCTTCCCTGATCCACCGGGCATAGTACTCGATGATGCTCCGGATCTCGAAGTTGTAGGGAATGCCGAAACGCTGCAGCCCTGACCGGACTGCGAAGAGCTCGTGCCCTCACTCGGTATTTAGCCAGACCTTGCAGTGAAGGTCCTCCACGGCCTTCTTCTTGATCTCCACCACGCGCTTCCAGTTTTTTTCATCGGCCAGGAACATGCAGTAGTTTTCCGCGGCCCAGCCCTTGGTTCCGTATGTCCAGTCGGCGCCCACCAGGTGCAGGATCTTCCACAGGGGCA
Source organism: Thermodesulfobacteriota bacterium (assembly GCA_040753055.1). Classification (GTDB taxonomy): domain Bacteria; phylum Desulfobacterota; class Desulfobacteria; order Desulfobacterales; family Desulfatibacillaceae; genus JBFMHL01. Next base: position 5,528 of record JBFMHL010000174.1, read on the forward strand.
CCATCTCGTCGGGCTCGGTGACCGGCTCGCGGGAGTTCTGGTTGAGGAAGAAGAACGCGCCGTCCTTGTTCACCGGGGCGGAGAGTTCCTCCCAACCCGGCTGGTTCTCCCGGACCTCGTTTTGCACGTCCTCCACCACGAAGGCGAAGTCCTCTTCGGTGGCGCCCATGGCAGAGCAGGTGTCATTGCGCAGGGCCATGTCGCAGGAGCCCACGATCCCCTTGGGGCGGCTCTCCCGGGGCCAGGTCTCCCGCGCCGCGAAGACCAGCCGCGGAATGTCAATCTGCATGGGGCACACCGCCGTGCAGCGCTGGCACATGGAGCACATCCACACCCAGGGGGACTGGGTCGCTTCCTTTTCCAGTCCCAGGCTGGCCATACGCAGGAACTTGCGGGCGTCCATGCCGTGGAGCCCGGTGGCGGGGCAGGCGGAGCTGCAGGCCCCGCAGGTCAGGCACATGTCCAGGTTGCCCTTGTTGGGTAAAATGTCCTTCACCGTCTTCATGAACGCGCTTTCCGGCAGCGCGCAGAGGTTGATCGCATTTTCAGCCAAGGTCTTTCTCCTTTATGGTACGGGGAGCAACGATCATTGTCCGGCATCACGCCCCTGCGCCGGGTCTTCTTCCCCGGAGCAGGGGCGTGATTATTTATTGGGCCTTTTCCCCGGCAAGCCCTTTGAGCGCCGTCTCCATCTCGAGGGCGGCCCGGGAGAAGCCCGAGGCCATGTTGGCGGCCAGGGTGGTGAAGCTCACGCGCTCGGGAGCCAGACCGATGTCGGAAAGCCGGCGCTTGACGTCGCTGACTCGCCAGGAGGCGTATAGGTTTCCCTTCTCCGACTTGCAGTTGCCCATGTGGCAGGAGACCACCATGACGCCGTCCGCGCCGTTCACCAGGGCCTCCAGGATGGAGTCCGCGTCCACCTTCCCGGCGCAGGGAACCACCACCGCGGAGAGGTTCTTCGGCAACGGGAGGCGGAAGGCCTTCGCCGCTCCCAGGGCCTCGGCTGCGGAGTTCTTGCACACGAAGGCCGTGATGCGGGGCCCGGCCGCCTCGCCCGCGGGGGCCTCGGAGAGCTTCCGGGAGATGGCCTCGTCCTCGTAGCCGCCCACCTGGATGGCCTCCATGGGGCACTCGCTGGCGCACAGGCCGCATCCCCGGCAGGCCAGGGGCGAAATCTGCGCCGTGCCGTTCCAGGAGATGGCGCCGTGGGGGCAGACCCGGAAGCAGGTGAGGCAGATGGTGCACTTGTCGGCATCCACGCGGGCCACGTTGGCCGAGGCCTCCCCGGAGAAGAGCGCGGCCACGGACAATGCCGCGTTCTTGGCGTCCAGAAGCCCGCCGGAGAGGTCGCAAAGCGCGCGGGCCGGGCCCACCACGAACACACCCTCGCGGTTGCTCAAAACGGGTCCCAGGTGTACGTTCTCCTTCTGCAAAAAACCGGAAGCGTCCAGGTCCAGCCTCAGGGCCGCGGCCAGGGCCTCGTTCTCCGGGGAAGGGGCAAGGGCGTCCTCCACCACCAGAAGGTCCGGGCAAATGGCCAGCGTCTCGCGCAGGGCTTGGTCGTAGACGTGCAGGGTCACGGCCGACTCGGTCTGGGTGATCTCCGGGGCGCTTTCCAGCTTGAAGAAGATGGCCCCGTTCCTGCGGCTCTCCGCATAGAGCCGGTCCAGGCCGTCGGCGGCCAGCTTGAGGTCGCCCGCCACCACGTATACGTCCGCGTTGCCGCTCCTTGCCTTCTGCAGGGCCTCGATCTCGGAGAGAACGCGTGAAAGGACGATGGGGGTGCCCTTTTGCAGGAAGCCCAGGAGGAAGAGCGCGGTGATCTTCCGGCCGTCCTTGAGCGCCGGGCTTGCGGCCGGGTTTTCCAGGGCCGCTTCCAGGGCGGCCTGGCTGAGGACCGCCTGGGAGCCGGAGATCCCGTAGGCTTCGGTCAGGGGGCGGTCGCACAGGTCCGAGGCCAGCACCACCGCGCCCACCCGAAGGGTCTCGGTGTCCGCGCCCCGGCCCACCGTAACGGTGAAGTCCCCGGGAGCGCCGCTGAGCGCCCGGATCTCTGTGCCGGGCAGCATGCGTATTTTTCCACCGGCCTTTCGGGCACGTTTGCGGATGTCGTCTATGGTCTTCTTCCCGCCGTTTTTTGCGGCCAGATCCGCGGCGGGCGAGGAGAAGGGCGGTTCCTTTTGATAGGAGAGCAGGACCGGAAATCCCAGGTCCGCGATCTCGCATGCGGCGGCCAGGGACTCGAAGCTGCCTCCCGTGACCAGGACCTGCCGGGAAAGCTCCGGTTGCCTGGTGTTTTCTTGTTCCGCTTTCATGGAAAACCTCTCGCTAAAGAAAGTGCATAGTAACGCCCGTCGGCTTGCGCCGCGGCGGTCTTTACGAAAGAGCCCGGATGTGCCGCAGGACGTCTGCGGCGGCCGCGCCCGCATGGGCGGCCGAGTCCAGGATGCTGCGCGGGCCTTCCGCCGTGCCTGCCAGGAACACGCCCTCCCGTGTGGAGATGGTCCGGGCCGGCCCGTTTCCCGAGGCGAAGAAGCCGTCCGCGGACAGTCCCACTTCCAGCAACCCGGCCATATCCTTGTTCTCCGCGGGCGGAGTGATGCCCACGGAGAGGGCCACCAGGTCGTAGTCGTCCTCGGCAAGCTTACCGGTCTCCGGGTCGGCGTACACGATGCGGGCGCGTCCTTCCTCCAGCGGATAGATGTCCGTGGGGATGGAGCGGACAAAGCGCAAGGCCCCGCGGCACTTCTCGTAGAACTCCGGGAACTTTTTGCCCACGGTCTGGATGTCCATGTAGAAGACCGTGACGTGGAGCTCCGAATCCTTGTGCTTGGCGGCCATGGCCGAGCGGAGCGCATAGGCGCAGCAGACCTGGCTGCACCAGGGGTTTTCCAGGCGGAAATCGCGACTCCCCACGCACTGGATGAAGGCCGCCTTGCGGACGGGCCTACCGTCCGAGGGCCGTAAAAGCCGGCCATTTTCCCGCAGGGAGTTTTCCAGGTCCATGCCCGTGATGACGTTGGGGATGACCTTGTAGTTGTAGGTGGGCTTGCGGCAGGCGTTGAAGGGCGCAAAGCCCGTGGCCACGATCACCGCATCCGCCTTGATGGTCTGGGTCTTCTCTGCGGCGTCCGTGCGGATCGCCCCTTCGGGGCAGGAAGCGGCCAGTGGGTCTTTTAAAGCAGGGGCCTTTTTCAAGACCTCCGCGTCCGCTGCGAAAAGCGGCCCGGCCAGGGGCGAAAAGGCCCGGAGCACGGCCCCGGTTCCCTTGAGCTTTTCGTAACAGGCGCCGCAGCCGGTGCATTTTTCCGGGTCAATGATCTCGGGCGCGATCTTTACCTTGGCCGTGAATGCGTCCTTGTTCTTCTTCACGGAAACAAGGGCGGCGCGCGGGTGGATGGTCACCGCGGGGGCTTCCAGGACCTTGGCGAGGGTCTGCTCCACGGTGCAGGCGCCGCATGCGGCGCATTCGTCCGTGGCCTTGCAGGAGTATGTGATCCCGTAGCCGCCCAGGAAAGGGCTCTTCTCCGTCAGCTCCACCGCCACGCCCTGTCCCGCCAGCTTGAGCGCGGCCGTGAGCCCGGCGATGCCGCCTCCGATCACGAGTACTTTTTTCGTTTTTGCTTTCAACGGTCGAGTCCTCTTTTATTTATGATTTTTTAAACCTGGGGCCGGGGCAGCATTTTCGCCCGTTCCGCCAGCTCCGGCACCTTGTGCTCCCACTCGATGGCCATGAGGTGCACGCCCGCCACGCCCTTCATCTGCTTGAACTCCTCGATCTGCTCGCAGGCGATCTTGATGCCTTCCTCGGCGGCCATCTTGGGAGCCGCCCCCTGGAGGCGCTTGATGATCTCGTCGGGAACGTCCATGCCGGGCACCTTGCCCTTCATGTACTTGGCCATACCGAGGCTTTTCATGGGGGTCACGCCGGCCAGGATGTAGACCTTTTCCGTGAGGCCCATGTCGTTGGCCATGCGGATCCAGTCACGGAACTTCTTCATGTTGAAGATGCACTGGGTCTGGACGAAGTCGGCGCCGGCGGCGATCTTCTTGGCCAGGCGGTGCACGCGCCACTCGAAGGGCTCGGCAAAGGGGTTGGCGGCCGCGCCGATGAACATCTTGGGCGCCTCTTCCATGGCCACGTCGTTTAAAAAGGTGCCCTTGTCGCGCATCTTGCGGACCATGGCGATGAGCTGCATGGAGTCAATGTCGAACACACCCTTGGACTGGGGATGGTCGCCGAACTGCTGGTGGTCGCCGGAGAGGCAGAGCATGTTGCGGATGCCGTGGGCATAGGCGCCGATAACGTCCGCCTGCATGGCCAGCCGGTTCCGGTCGCGGCAGACCATCTGGTAGTTGGGCTCCAGCCCTTCGGAGATGGCGATGAGGGACGCCGCCCAGGAGGACATGCGGACCATGGCCGTCTGGTTGTCGGTGATGTTCACCGCGTCCACATTGCCTTTGAGGAACTTGGCCTTGTCCCGGACGGCCTGCACGGACGCTCCGCGCGGCGGCCCCAGCTCGCCGGTGAAGGCGAAGTGCCCCGCTTCAAGGATCTTCTTCAGGTTGCTTTCGGTTTGCTCTTGAGTCATTGCAGGATGCCTTTCATTCATGGCGGAGGATGGCGGGCCTCATTATTGATGCGTTCGCAAAAGGTTTTTCCCCTATGGGAGAAGCACCTACACGGTGTTGCTTCGGCTCTCGCCAGCCAACCCACGTTGCGGTGATTCCATGCCGGCCCCGGACTTTTGCGAGGTCATCAAATTGTAACCCGTCTCCCGGATCGGCTCATTTCAACGGGGATTGCAGGCGGTCCTTATAAGCCGGCTGCGCTATGGTCCGGGGAATCTGGTTGCGCCAGTCCATGGGCTCGAACACGGTGAGGATGTTGGCGAGCCGGTTCTGGAGGGACAGGCGCTTGTAGATCATGTGCCAGGCGCAGGGCTGCCCGGAGTTGATCTCGCAGGACTCCTTCGAGGTCCCGCCGCAGGGGCCGTTGAACAGGCTCTTGGCGCACATGGTGACGGGGCAGATGCCGCCGGTGATGCCCAGGACGCAGTTGCCGCAGGAGCGGCAGCGCTCCTCGTAGAGGCCCACGTCCCTGTTCACGCCGATGAAGGTGGTGTTGACTCCGGGAATGACGGGGACGGCCGGGTAGCGCTCGGCCATGAACTGGATGCCCGCGCCGCAGGCCAGAGACACCACGGCGTCCGCCTCCTTCACCTGCTCGTCCAGGGCCGCCAGGAACTCCTGGTCGCACTGGCGCTCCACACAGGCGGTGGAAACCTCAAGCTTCCGTCCTTCGCTGGCGGCCGCCAGCGAAAGCTCTTTTGCCAGGAGCCGCGCTTCCTTCTCGCCACCGGCCAGGCATACCGCCACGCAGGTGCCGCAGCCCACGGTCAGTACCCGGGCGTAGGGTTCCGTAAGCTTTTTCACTTCCGCAAAGGGTTTTCTTTCCGCAACGATCATCTCGCCTCCGTGAAGTCCTTGCCTTCCATTTTTCCCGGGCGGAAACGTCCCCCGGGGGCTGTTGCATGAAAAAAATCCCTTGCGGCAGGCAGAATGTGCGCCTGCCGCAAGGGCGCGTACTTTCCGCAGCAACGCTTGTGCCCGCGGATTTCTCCGATTCGGCGCGGGCTTGGCCCCCGGGTAGCAGAAAGCATGCCACGCGGCTGGATCGAAAACTTATTTAATTATAACAATTAGTTGAATGGTACATGCGAATGGTTGCAGGGCAAGGATGCGGGGGCGCGCATGTTGCAGCGTTGCAGGCGGCGGGAGCCGCGCAGGATGCGTCTTTGGAATTGGTATTGAATTTCGATTGTTGCGTGGAAGGCAGAGCCTCATTGCAGCGATGCAGCGCGGTTTGCAACATATGCAACATTGCGTGCAACGGCGGCCGCGGGGCAGGGCGCCCGGAACGGAAAGGCCGTAGCCGGCAGGCTCAGCGCTTGTCGCCGGAGGCGAGGACCCGGGAGAGCAGGGAACGCAGGTCCGCGGCGTCGGGCGGCTTCTCCAGGTAGCCGTCCGGCTCGCGGACGGCGCCAGAGCTTTCCGGGACCAGGTTTTTCAACGAGTGGAAGAAGGTTTTCCGGGCGATGGCGGAGAGCATGACGATGGGCACCGCAGCGGTACGGGGGTCTTGGCGCAGGGCCAGGTATGCCTGCATGCCGTCCTCGATGCGGGGCATCATGATGTCCAGGACCACGGCGTCGGGCGGATCTTTTCGGGCCAGCGCCACGGCGGCCGTGCCGTCTTCGGCCTCCCGGACCGCGTAGCCGGAGGTTTCCAGCACGGTGGCCACGAAGGTTCGCATGTCGGGCTCGTCGTCGGCCACGAGGATGGTTTTTTTGCCGGCTGGGTTCATAGGTTCCTCTCCGTCCCTGTCTCGTTCAAACGATTCCCCTTGATCGGCCCCATCGTCGTCCCATCGTCTCAAGCCGTATCTTCCGCAGGGGCGGCCGCACACGCGAAGCGTCGCTGCGCCCAACCTAGGGTTTTCTTTGGAGGGAGGTTCCTCCCGAATATCTTTTTTCGCCTTTGCCTTTTGCTCTTAAAACTGTATCCCGTGGCGTTTCATCTTGCGCCACAGGGTGGTGCGGTCCATGCCCAGGGCCTTCGCGGCTTCCCCGCGGTTTCCGTTGTGCTTGCGCAAGGCCTCGACGAGGGCGTCGCGTTCGGCCTTCTGCACGGCGTCCCTGGCCTGGCCTTCCGCCGGGGCCTGCTCCCGGATGCGGGGCGCGTCCTTCTGGAGATAGAGCGGCAGGTGGCGCATTTCCACCTCGCCGCCCTGGCAGATGATGAGGGCGTGCTCCAGGATGTTCTCCATCTCCCGCACGTTTCCCGGGTAGTCGTGGTTGAGGAGGATCTCCATGGCGTTTTCGGAGATGCGCACGGGCCCGGTCTTGTGCACGGCGGAGAGACGCTTCACTATGTGGGCGATCAGGAGCGGGATGTCCGCGGGCCGGTCCTGGAGGGCCGGGATCTCCAGGCGCAGGACGTTCAGGCGGTAGAAGAGGTCCTCCCGGAACTTCTTTTCGTGGACCATGTGGGAAAGGCCGCGGTTGGTGGCGGAGATGATGCGGACGTCCACGTGCACCAGCTTGCGGCCGCCCAAGGGGTAGAACTCCTTTTCCTCCAGGACCCGCAGGAGCTTGGCCTGCAGCGAGAGGGGCATGTCGCCGATCTCGTCTAGGAAGATGCTGCCGCCGTCGGCTTCCTGGAAGCGGCCGGGCTTGTCGCGTTCGGCCCCGGTGAAGGCGCCCTTGACGTAGCCGAACATCTCGGACTCCAGAAGGTTGTCGGGCAGGGCGGCGCAGTTCACCTTCACCAGCGGTTTTCCGGTGCGTGCGCTGGCATTGTGGATGACCTTGGCCAGGAGGTCCTTGCCTGTGCCGGTGGAGCCTTCCACCAGCACGGTGGCGTCGCTCTGGGCGATGACGGGCACGATGGAGAAGATCTTCTGCATGGCCGGGTCGCGACCCACCATGTCGTAAAAGGTCCAGCGCTCCTTGATGGCGGAGTCCAGCTGGTAGACCAGGGAGAGGTCGGAGAGCACGGTGAGGCCGCCCACGATGCGGCCTTCCTCGTTCTTGAGCGCCGTGTGCCGGGTCTTGACGGGCACGAGCCGGCCTTCGGCGGTGCGCAGCGCGCCTTCGCCGCCGGAGCGGGCCTTTCCGTCGGCCACGGTTTCCCGGAGGAGCTCGGCCTGCTTCTCGGCGTCGGAGGGGAAGAGCTCGGCAAAGGGCTTTCCCAGCATGTCGCTGCGGCTGTAGCCGGTGAGGCTTTCGGCCACGGCGTTGAAGAAGGTGATGTAGCCTCCGCGGTCCACGGTGAGCACGCCCGAGTCCAGGTTGTCCAGCACCAGCTTGAGGCGCTTGTCCTCGTGGCGCACCCGGCGGATGAGGTCCTTGAAGGCGGACTGGTCCATCAGGAGCACCAGGAAGAAGCCTTCGTGGCCGTTCTGTCCGGGCACGGGAGTGACCACCTTGGTGATGCTGCGCTTCTCCTCGTTTTCGGCCGCCAGGGTGAGGTCCGAGACGATGGTTTCGCTGCAGGAGAGGACCTCTTCGGAGAACGAGCACTGCCCGCCGCAGAGGACCCGCCCCAGAACATCCCGGCAGGGCGCGCCCAAGGCCTTTTCCGGGGAGACGCCGGTCATCCACTCCACGGAGCGGTTGGCCGCCAGCACCCTTGCGTCCCGGGAGAGGACGAAAAGCCCGACGGAGACGCGGTCCAGGATTTCGGAAAGGACCTTGGCCGGGATGAGGGAGTCGGTCATGGTGCGGTCTCCTGCGGGCCTCCCGCCGGCGGCTTGCGGGCCGCATTCCCGGCAGCGGTGTCGGGAAGCCGGATGAGGAAGCGGCTGCCTTCGTTAATCCGGGAGGAGAATTCCACGCTGCCTCCGTGGCGCTCCACGATGTTTTTGACCAGCATGAGGCCGATTCCCGTACCCTTGGAGCCCTTGGTGGAGAAAAAGCCGGAGAAGAGGCGCTTTTGCATCCCCGGGTCCATACCGCAGCCGGTGTCCGCCACGCAGTAGCAGATGCCGCAGTTTTCGGACCGGCAGACCGAGAGGGTCACGGTGTCGGGTTGCTTGCCTTCCTCCTGCTCGCCACAGGCCTCCAGGGCATTGTCCAGGAGGTTTTGCAGGCACAAGCGCAGGCCTTCCGCGTCCATGGGCAGGGTGCGGGTATCGGACAGGGGCGTGAAGGCAAGAGTGACGCCCGCGCGGGCGAAGCGGTCGCGGGAGGCTGCGAAGGCCTCCCGTGCGGGCTCGTTCACGTCCCAGGGCTCGGTCTCCACCTGGGCCGACTTGGCAAAGGATAAAAGGTCCAGGGAGAGCTTCGAGATCTGGGCCGCGTTTCCCCGGATCATGGAAAAGCCCTTGGTGAGGTAATCGTGGTTGCCGAGCTCGATGCCCTTTTCCAGGACGAACATGCCCCCGGAAAGGCCGCCCGCCAGGTTGCGGATGGTGTGGGAAAGGGCCGCTACGGTTTCGCCCACGGCAGCCAGGCGTTCGGAGAGCAGGAGCTTGCGGGTCTTTTCCGCCACCAGGCGCTCCAGGTGCGCCGTGTGCTCGGCCAGGCTTTTTCTTAGGGTGTAGCGTTCCTCGGCGCGCTTGAGGGCCACCTCCAGGTGGTCGTCCCGGATGGGCTTCACCACGAAGTCGGCCGCATCCCGCTGGAGGCTTTGGATGGCCAGCTCCATGTCGCCGTGGCCGGTGATCATGACCACCTCGGTTTCCGGGCTCTGGCGCTTGATCTCCGAAAGGAGCGCGATACCGTCCATGCCGGGCATGCGGATGTCGGAAAGAACGATCTCCGGGCGGCTTTCCTTGATGATCTCCAGGGCTTCCAAGCCTCCCGGCGCGGTGAAGACTTGGTAGCCCGCGTCGGATAGGCTGATGGACAGCACCTTCCGGATTCCTTCCTCGTCGTCCACAATGAGGATTTTGGGTTTCACTTGACCTCCGGGGGGGCCGGGGGAAAGCGGAGCTCGAAGCACCCTCCGCCGGTTTTGCAAGACCGGGCCACGATCTCGCCGCCGCACTCCTTCACGATTCCGTAGCTGATGGAAAGCCCCAGGCCGGTGCCTTCCCCCACCTTCTTGGTGGTGAAGAAGGGCTCGAAGATCTTCTCCGAGATCTCGGGCGGCACCCCCGAGCCCGTGTCCTCGAACTTCAGGAACACCCAGCCGTTCTTGAGCCCGGCGCTGATGCGGATGCGTTTGGGAATGTTCTCCTCCCCCCCGTGCCGGGCGGTCCGCTCCAGGATGGCGTCCCTTGCGTTCATGAACAAATTGATGAAGACCTGCTCCAGGCAGCCGGGATCTCCCATGATGCGGGGAAGGTCCGGCGGAAAGTCGTACACCACCTCGATCTGGCGCAGGATGAGCTGCTGGGAGAAGATCTGGTTGGCGCGGCGCACCGCGTCCTCCAGGTCCACGCGGCAAAGGGTGAGGTCGGATTTGCGGCCGAACTCCCGCATGTGGTTGATGATGCGGGTGGCCCGGTCCACGTGGCCGTCTATCTCCTCGGCAAGGGTCTTCAGGACCTGGTCGTCAATCCTCTCCCCCTTGCCGATCTTGCGCATGAAGAATCCCGATGCGGCCTTGATCACGGTGAGCGGCTGGTTCAGCTCATGGGCCACGCCGGTGGCCATCTCGCCCAGGGTGGCCATCTTGCTGGCCTGGATGAGCTGCTGCTCGGCCTCCATGCGCTCGGTGACGTCGGATGTGGTGACCAGGAGCACGGCTTGGCCCGGATACTCGGAGGGGGAGATGCGGATGTCGGCGTAGAGCATACGGCCGTCGAAGCCTTTCTGGCGCACCTTGGAGAGCGCGGAGACATTGCGCAGAACGCTGCGGTAGCGGCCGCGCTCATCCTCGGGGAAGAGGTCCAGGAAGGAGCGGCCCAGGGCGTGGTCGCGGGCCAGCCCGTAGACCGCCTCCACCCGGTCGTTCACGTCCAGGATGGTGAGGGTGGCCTGGTCCAGCACGAAGATGGGGTTGGGCACGTTGTTGAAGATGGCGTAGTACTTCTTCTCGGACTCCAGGAGCTTCTGCTCCAGCTTCCGAAGCCCGCTCACGTCCAGGCTCATCTCCATGGCCGCGGTCACCCGCCCCCAGGCGTCGGTGATGGGCGCGGTGCGCACGATGAAGTGGCTGGGCTTCCCGTTCTTGTCCAGCCCCTTTTCCTCGCTCACGTGGGACTGGCCGTCCCGGAAGGTCCGCTCCACCGGGCAGTCCGGGCAGGGCTCGGTGAGCCCCTTGTAGGCGTGGAAGCAGAAGTCGTTGGGGCTGGGCTCGAACTTTTCGGCGAACTCGCGGTTGTGCCGGATGAGCCGCAGGTCCCGGTCCTGGACCGTGATGAAGCAGGGAACCAGCTCGAAGAGCTTCTGGTACTCGTCCCTTTGCTTGTTGAGCGCGCTCTGCTTCTCGGCGATGGCGAAGCCCATCTCCGTGATGGCCGCCGCCAGGCGCCCCAGCTCGTCGTTGGTGGAGAGGTCCACCCCGGCCATGTAGTCCCCCCGGGCGATGCGCAGGGTGCCCTGCATGAGGCGGCGGACGGGCCGGTTCACGAAAAGAAGCACCAGCGCGGCGGCGGCTCCCAGCGTGGCCGCGAAAACCGCGAATGCGAACAGGGAGGAAAGACTGTAGAGCTCGGGCAGGGCCTTGGCAATGGTGAGGCGGGAGACCAGGGACATCCAGAACAGAAGCCCCAGGGCCATTACGGCGCCCAGGCCCAGCAGGAGCTTCACCGCCAGGCGGTTTTTGAGCTTGATCAGGGACGAAAGCATGGTTTCCCCCGGGCGCCGCGGACTCGGATCAACATGCGGGCTGTCCATAGTACGGAGAGCAGCTTCCTTTTGCCAAGTCCTGCAACGCGCCTCAAGATTTCCTTTTCTCGGTCCGGCAGGACGCTTGGAGAAGTATTTTCTGCTCCCGTCAGTAGTAATTAGCAGACCTGGAAAGATGGTTCAATCACGACGGATTTGGTGGGAAAACAGCCGCTTTGGAGAAGCGCGGGCGGGGCTCTCCTCAGGCCGCAGCCGGGGGCTCCCCGCAGGCGGGGGGGATGGTCACCGTGAAGGTGGAGCCGGAGCCCGGGGCGGACTCCGCCGTGATGCTGCCGTTGTGCTTGCGGACGATCTCCCGGGCCAGGAACAGGCCCAGGCCGGTTCCTTTCTTGCCCTTGGAGGAAAAGAACAAGGTAAAAAGTTTCTCCAGCATCTCCGGGGCCATGCCGCAGCCGTTGTCGGACACCCGGAAAACGAGGCTGCCCCCTTCCTGTCCGGCCGTGAACGCGACCCGGTGCTCCTTCTTGGTCTTGTCCGCGGCGCAGGCGTCCGCCGCGTTTTCCAGAAGGTTCGTGAGCGCCGAGCGCAGCATGGCGGGATCGGCCCGGAAGCTTCCGGAAACATCGGCGTAGTCCGAGATGAACTCGATGCCCGCCGCGGCGAAGACCGGCGCGGCCCCCCGGGCCACGTCCGCGCAAAAATCGCGGATGTCCGGGCTTTCCCACTCCAGGTCCCGGTCCTTGGCATAGAACAGGATGTCCAGCACCATCTTTTTGATGCGGGACGCCGAAACGCGGATGATCTCCCGGGCCTCGGAGATCTGCTCGCGGTCGCCCGCGGCCAGGCCCTCGTCCAAAAGGTAGGCGCCCGCATCCAGCCGGGTCAAAAGCCCCTTGACGCTGTGGGAGACCGAGGAAAGCAGCAGGCCCAGGGCCGCCAGGTGTTCCCGGGCCGCGGCCAGGTCCTTTTGCAGCCGGCGGATTTCGTCCACGTCCGCGGCGATTTCCACCACCAGTGCGGTGTCGCCGCGGTCGCTCTTGATGGGGGCCGTCACCACCACCACTGGTATCCGGGAGCCGTCCCTGGCCAGCACCGTCTCCCGCTTCTGCAAGCCCCGCCCGGAGGAAAACGTGACTCCCGCGGGACAGCCTTCCGCGCAAGCTGCCGAGTCGGCATATACGGAGAAGCTGGGCTTTCCCATGTGGTCTCCCAGCTTCTCCTTGTACAGCCGGTTCTCCGCCAGCACCGTCAAGTCCCGGCCGTGGATGGAAACCATGCAGGGGAGCTCGTTGAAGAAGCGGATGCCGTTCTCCAGGTCGCCGGCGATTCCGTTCATGGCCAGCACCAGGCCCTCCAGCGCCTGGCCCACCGCCGCCAGCCTTTCCGCCTCCACCAGCTTCTGGGCCTGCTCCTTCACCAGGCGCTCCAGGTTGCCGGTATACTCGGCGATCTGCTTCCGGAACCCCCGGCGCTCCAGGGCCCGGTTCAGGGCGATCTGGAGCTGGTCGTCCCGGATGGGCTTCACGATGAAGTCCGTGGCGTCCTTCTGCAGGCTCAAAATGGCAAGCTCCATGTCCCCGTGGCCCGTGATCATGATGACCTCGGTCTCGGGAAATATCCCCTTGATGCGGGAAAGCACCTCGATGCCGTCCATGCCCGGCATCTTGATGTCCAGCAGGACGATATCCGGCGGACCCTTCTTGATGAGGGATAGCGCGCTCTCCCCGTCCGGGGCCTCGGATACCTCGAAGCCCTGGTCCGCCAGGGAGATGCCCAGCACCTTGCGGATGCCCGGCTCGTCGTCAACAAGGAGGAGCTTGGTCTTTTCCATGGGAAAAAATTTCAAAAAGAAAAGGGAAAGGATTTTGCGGGACAGCGGGGAAAACCCCTTTGGAAAAGAGCGGCTTTTTCCCCCGCACCTCCACTCCTTTTTCCGCAAAACTTTTCGATGCATTCGCCCGGAACGTGCGGAAAGGGCGCGTCTTCGGGAATCCTTGATAACCTATTTATTACGGGGAGCAAGAACCAATTCTATTCGCGCAATCCTGCAAGGGTGCTCACAACTTGCAAAACCTTCGGCCGTCAGGAAAGCCCATAGAAATATTTTCTGCTCCCGTTAATAACTATCGTAATACGGCCCGGGGCGAAAACCGGACCGCAAACTACCCGATGGTGCTCTTCACGATGCCCAGAAGCTTGTCCGGGTCAAAGGGCTTTGTCAGAAAAGCCACCGCTTTTTTGATGGCGTGCTTTCCCGCGAGGCCCGATATCACAATTACCGGGGTATCCGCAAACTCCGGGCTCTGGGAAAGCTTCCGGTAGAACCGGGGCCCCCACTCCTCGTCCATCTGCAGATCCAGGGTGATCAGGTCCGGCTTCTCGTTCTGCAAGACCTCGAAGCCTTCCTTGCCGTTCTTGGCCTGGCAGGTGTCGTAGCCGCTCCGCGAAAAAAGCGAAACGATGTACTTCACCAACACCGGGTCGTCATCAATGACCAGGATCTTTTTCTTGGCGTTCATTCCCTGTCCTCCCGACTGGCAAAAACCCTCGGTCTGAGAATATTTTCGATATCCATTTCAGTTGAAGATATTTTTCGCCGTGAGCAAATACTGATGCCTGAACCGCCGTTTGGGGCGTGCGGTAAAAAGTTCTCCGGAAAGGGG
>JBFMHL010000175.1:0-9029 GCA_040753055.1 Thermodesulfobacteriota bacterium
CGGGTAATACATGGAGGTTGATATTTGGGCACTCTAGGGGCGCCCGGTGATTGGGGCGCCCCGCGCCGGGAACACTGCGACGGAAAGGCATTGGCATGGGCGCTTCACTCTCCCATGAGAAAGAGGCGGAAGTTCATATAGAAAAAATTCTTCTGGCGCTCCGGAATATTTCCCATATCTCCTCCATGTACTCCAAGTATCTGCAGCGCCATTTGAACATCACCTCCGCGCAGCTCCTCTTTCTTAGAGCCCTTTATTTTGAGGACCAGCTCTCCGCTGGAGAGATCGGCAGGCGCATCTTTATGAAGCCCGGCACCGTGACGGGAGTAATGGACCGCCTGGAGAGCAAGGGGCTGGTGGCCAGGGTCCGCAACAGCCCCGATCGGCGGGTGGTCCGCGTCACCATTACCGAGGACGGCCGGCGCATGGTGGAAGCTACTCCTGCGCCCCTGCAAAGCCGTCTTGCCGAGAACCTGCGCAAGATACCCATGGATGAGGTGAAGGGGGTCAGCCGCACCCTGGATCGTTTAATCGAGCTTATGCAGGCCGCAGAAGCCACCCGCGAGATCAACGAAGCCGACTCCGAGTACGAGGTGTTCTGATGGCGGAGTAGAAAACAAGAGGAAAGCTGGGTACAAGCACAAGGGGGCAGGCCCCCTTTGTCTGGCATCGGTTTTTTTCGTTCCCTTGCAGGCCTTTTCCTTCCCGTATTGCCCCTCCCAAAACCCTCCTGGTGTTCCACTCGTCTGATTCATTCCGCACTTGCCCCGCGCACCTCAGGCCTTCCTTCCCGGTCGGTTTCGATTTATTTCGCGTGTTCGGTTGACAGGGCAGATATTACGTGTTAGTGACTTTTGAATAAAAATTACTAACACGTAAATTTTGAAACATAAAATTAATATTAAAAAATACTTGGACAACTCATACAGACAAGGAGGAAATCGTGTGCCAGGTGAAGGAATCAGACATCGCAGACCCTTGCCGCATGTCCCCCGGACACCGGGAACGCTCCGTTCGCGTCCTGGGGGAAGACACCGTATCCATGCTGTTGCAAGTCCACCAGGATGCCTTGTGGATATTGGAGAACCTGGGCGTTGGCGTCCGGCAGCCGGACATTGTGGACGCCTTCCGGCCCTATGAGGAGAGCGGTCTCGCCATCTTCTACGAAGACCGGATCTATCCGGCTCCGGCCCTGGTAAACCGCTCGTTGGCAACGGTCCCGGGGCTTGACCGTTTTTTCGTCCCCGAACAAAGCCTGTTCATCGGCGGCACCGCGCCTTACGTCTATGACGACGAGAAAGGGGAGGGCGGAATCCTGCCACGGCCCGAGCATGCCGAGCGCATCGCCCGTTTCGCCCAGGCAAATGAAGCCGTGGCCGGAATGGGCAGGGGGGTGAAGCTCAAGGATGAAACGGCCCAGATCGCGCTCATGGATCGCCTGTGCGAAAAACCGCTCTATTTCGCGGTGACCAGCAGAGAATCGCTGGAAGCGGCCATCCGGGTCCACGAGCAGCGCAAGAACGTGATGGTGGTCTTTTGCCTCACCCGGCCGCCTCTTGAGGTGAACGAGAACTTTTCCGAGTCCTTTGTGCAGGTGGTCCGGGCCGGGCTTCCGGTCTTCATCTCGGCCATGCCCATGGCCGGCCTAAGTGCTCCTTTCTGCGTGAACGGCGTTCTGGCCATGACCCACGCGGAGGTGCTGTTCGGCATCATCGCAGCGCAGCTGTTGAATCCGGGCATAACCTGCATCCATGCGGGTTTTCCCACCATCGCCGATCCACGGATCGAGTACAACGCCAACTACGGGCTCGTAAGCCACAACCTGACGAACATCCTCATGGCCCACCTGAACATGATGCTGGATTTGCCCACCTGCCAGAGCGGCGGAACCACCAACGAGGAACACCTCACGAAGAAAGCCTATGACGACGCCCGCGCGGGACAGGCCATGTTCAAAAAATATGGCGTGCACATGATACGGCACCCTTTTTCCTTCCTTCGGTACCTCATAGATTTTTCCATGGAGAAGATGGAGAGGGCGGCTCGCCTCTATGAGGAGGTAAGGGAAGAGGACGCCCCGGAGATCGAGATGCCCGTCTACGACCCTCGGGGAATGGAGTCCATCCGGAACATCGGGCTTGCGTCCTATATGGACGATCCGCTGACCACCGCCAACCTGGGCCGCGTGTTCGTCAGCTGAACCCGAAGGAAAAAAGGAGCAAACCCATGTGCGGTATTGCCGGAGTTTTGAACGGCCGGGACCAGGCCACCATAGAAAAGATGCTGGATGCGCTCGGCCACCGGGGGCCCGACGACCGCGGGCTACACGTTCACAACGGGCACATCTTCGGCCACACGCGCCTTTCCATCGTGGACGTGGCGGGAGGAAGACAGCCCATTCTCACTCGAGGGGAAAAGGCAGGTATCATAGCCAACGGGGAGATCTACAACTTTAAAAAGCTACGCTCCCGGCTCTCCGGCTCCTACCACTTCCGTACCAAGTCGGACACGGAGGTGGTGCTCCACGCGTTCCGCGAGCAGGGACCGGAATGCGTGAAGGATTTGGACGGCATGTTCGCCCTTGCCGCCTTCGACCATGACCGGGTGATGCTGGCCCGTGACCCCATCGGCATCAAGCCCCTCTATTACGGCTTCGTGAACGGATCCCTGTACTTCTCCTCGGAGCTTTCCGCCATGAGCCTGGCCGGGCTCTCCGAGGTCCATGAGTTTCCCGCGGGCCATTACTACACCCCTGAGGAGGGCTTTGTCCGCTATTACCAGGTGCCGCCGGTGGATGAGGATCGTTATACGGATATCGGCGATACCGCGGCGCTCATCCGGGAGACCTTTCTTCGGTCAGTGAAAAAACGTCTGCTGGCCGACCGGGAGGTGCCGGTGGGCTCCTTTTGCAGCGGAGGCCTGGACTCCAGCCTGGTGGCGGCTATCGCTACGGAGGACATTCCCAACCTGCACACCTTCGTGGTGGGCATGCGAGACGAAAACGGAGAGCTCTCCGACGACATCAAGGCCGCCCGCATTGCCGCGGCGTATATCGGCAGCAACCATCACGAGCTCATTTTCACCGAGATGGACTACTATGATGCGCTGCCCCAGGTCATCGGCAAGCTGGAGAGCTACGACCCCTCCCTGGTGCGCTGCGCCGTGCCCTGCTTTCTCACCTGCAGACTGGCCTCCCGATACGTAACGGTGGTCCTGACGGGCGAAGGAGCGGACGAGCTTTTCACGGGCTACCACTACATGAAGCATTACCCCACGGACAGGCTGAATGCAGAAGCCCGGCGCTGCATCGGAAATCTGCACAACATCAATCTCCAGCGTGCCGATCGCATGGGGATGTTTTTCAGCCTCGAACTCCGCGTTCCCTTCCTGGACGTGGAGATGGTGGACCTGGCCATGAAGATTCCGCCGCAGCTCAAGATTCGTGAGCACGACGGCGCGCGTATCGAAAAGTGGATCCTGCGCAAGGCTTTCGAAGGAGCGGGCTATCTGCCTCCGGAGATTCTCTGGCGCTATAAGGTCCAGTATACTCAGGGAGCGGGCTGCGAGAGTCTGGGCGAGAAGCTCGCCAACCAGATGATTTCCGAGGACGAGTACCAGGAGATCAAAGCACGCCACCCACGGGCCGTCATCAACAGCCGCGAGGCCGCTTACTACTTCAAGATATTCCGCGAGTTTCACCCCCAGGACTCGGTGCTCTCCTCCATCGGCATATGGACGGGCTTCGACTTCGCGGAGGAGCGGGAGAAGGTGTCCGGCACCGTGGACGGCGGGCTCATCCATCAAAGCGCCTCCTGTCCCGCTCCCGCAAAGGAAAAGGAAACAAAGGTCGCCTGACCGGCTCCTGCGTCAGGCGTCTTCCCCCTTATAAACCCATGACCGGCGCATAGCCGGCAAGGAGGATCTCTTGGCTTTTCCCGACAGCGCGACCTACGTGGTGGTGGGGGCCGGCATCCACGGCCTGTCCACCGCCTATCATTTGGCACGGGAGCTTTCCGCACATCCCGGAGCTTCCGGCAAGGACATTGTGGTCCTGGACAAGACGGCCATCGGCGCGGGGGCTTCGGGCATCGCCTGTGGCGTGGTTCGCAACAATTACTTTCAGCCCGCCATGCAGGAACTCATGGCCCACAGCGTGGCGGTCTGGGAGGAGGACGCGGAAGGCCTGGGCTTTCATCCCGTTGGCTACATGCAGATATCGCCCGAGTCCATGCACGCGGATGTTGCTACCATCCAACAGCGCCAGAAAGCCATCGGCTACGAATCCGTTTTCGTGGAAGGGGAGGCCGAGTGCCTGTCCTATATGCGAAAGAACATCTTCGAGGACTGGCAGGCGAAAAAGATCACCTCGGTCCTCCACGAGAAAAAGGGAGGCTACGCCCACAACACCAAAAGCCTCTATCGCCTGGCGGACAAGGCCGAGGCCCTTTCCGTGCGGATTCTGACCGGCGTCCAGGTGACCGGACTCTCCACCCGGAACGGGCAGGTGACGGCCGTGGAAACCGACCGCGGCCGCATTGCCTGCGACTGCGTGGTGCTTGCGCCCGGGCCCTGGGCCTCCACGTTTTGGGAGATGCTGGGCATGCCGGCCCGCATCCATGTCACCGACCGGGAAGGCAAGGTCCAGCGGGAAGTTCCCATGTGGACCTACTGGTGTCTGGAGGAGGGCAGTCTTGGCGTGCCGCCGGAGATGGGAATGAACAAGGAGGGCAAGCTCCCGCCCGTCATCCACGTGGACTCCGAGGCACCCCTCTACTCCTCCGAGGACGGCTCACTCATCACCGACGAGATGTGGGGCATCTATTACAAGCCCGACTTCCACTTCAAGGGCATCCAGGGCGGCTCCGTTCCTTATCTGGTGAAAAAGGAGAAGGTGAACGTGGACCCTTACGGGATTGACTCGCCCGAGTTCATCGTGGGCCCGAGGTTCGCCCACATGTGGACGTCTGCGCTGGCTCACTGCCAGAAGCGTTACGAGGACAAGTGGCGCTTCTTTCGCAAGGAGCCCTCCGGCGGCCTGGGGGCCTTCACCCCGGACAGCTTCCCGGTTTTCGACCTGGTGCGCGAGAACTGCTACCTCATTGCGGACAGCAACCACGGCTATAAGATGATCGGGGTGGGAAAACTGGTGGCGGAAGAGCTTGTGGGAAGGAAGCAGCCGCTGCTGGAGCCCTTCCGGTTCTCCCGCTACGAGACCGGAAAACTCCATCCCACCTCCCACAGCCCTTTTCCCTGGAGCTAGCGTCATGACAGCGGGAGCGGCCGTGATGTGGCAGGAAGACAAGAGCGCCGGGCTCGTCAGGCGCATCCATGAGGACGCGCTTACAGTGCTGGCCGAGGCGGGCGTTCATTGCCGGTCGCCGGAGGTCCGAAACCTTTTCGCCGACACCGGCCTTGCCGCCCTGGACGAGACCAGCGGCAACATCCACGTCCTGCCCGAGCTGGTAAGCCAGGCCCTGAGCCTCGCGCCGGGCCGCTCGGAGTTTTGGGTGCCGGCGGATTCCTTCGGGATCGGCGGGACCGCTCCCTTTGTCTACGACGATGATTTGGGGGATCTCATCACCCCCACCTTCGGGCACCTCGAAACCATTGCAACTGCTGCCCAGGAGGCGGATTGCGTCTCCTTCATGGCCCGGGGAGTTCTGCTTCCCAAGCGCGAGGCGGAAGTCATGGAAACCATGATCGCCCGTTGCCGGAAGCCCATTTATGTCGCCGCGGTGACGCCCGAAGGAATCGCCCGTGCGGGCGAGATTGCCAGGTCCCGGAGCGGCCTGGTAGTCCAGTTCTCCATCATCACGAGCCCGCTCACCGTGATGGAGTCAATGATTCCGCCTTTCCTTTCCTGTGTGAAGAACAACACGCCGGTGTACCTCTCCACCATGCCCATGGCCGGGCTTACCGGGCCTTACTCCATGTCGTCGCTGGTGACCCTTACTCACGCAGAGGCCTTGTTCGGCATCACTCTGGCCCAGCTTCTCCATCCCGGAATCACCGTTGTGCATGCGGGCCTGCCATCTATCACGGACATCTCCAAGAGTTATGCGCTGGATATGGGGAGCGCGGCGCACAACCTGGCCAATCTGCTCATGGCCAAAGTGGGGGAGAGCCTGGACCTTCCCAGCATCCAGACCGCCTGCACAACAAACGCGGAGAGGCCGGGGCTCCAGGCGGAGCGCGACGCATGCCTGGGGTTTTCCCTGTGCAAGCGCCACGGCTTCCACCAGATGCGCCACTGCTTCGGGTTTTTGAAGGATCTGGTGGGTTTTTCCATAAAAAAGCTCCGGCGCGGAATCGAGATCTGCATGGAAGCGACCGCGGAGGACTCTCCGCCCTATCATTTCGAGGCCTACGACCCCGAGGGACTCGCTGCGATTTTGCGAAACGGCAGCCGGGCGGGATACCGGAGCGATCCCCACACCCTGAAAAATGTGGGTGAACGCTTCACCAGCGCGTGAAAGGGAAGAGGACGCCGTGCGGATAACCGTCTGCCAGACAGCTCCGGTGCTTCTGGGCCTCGACGCCAACTGCGAGTCCGTGATCGAGAATATCCGCAAGGCTGCGGAGCAAAAATCCGACCTGGTGATCTTTCCGGAGCTTGCCTTGACCGGCTATTTCGTGGGGCCGCGCTATCACGAGGCTGTGCTTCGCATGGACTCGCAGCGGATCGCCCGTATCTGCGAGGCAACCCGCGGGACCGCGGCGGTGGTGGGGTTCATCGAGGAGTCGCCCTCCATGAACTTCTACAACTCCGCCCTGGTGGCGGTGGATGGGCGCCTGCGCTTCGCCGCCCGGAAGCTCAACCTGCCCAATTACGGAGTGTTCGAGGAGCGCAAGTTCTTTTCACCGGGAAAACGGGTGCGTGTCTTCCGCATCCACGATTTCGTGGCCGCAGTGTTCATCTGCAACGACCTCTGGCATCCCAGCCTGCCCTACCTGGGCGTCTGCCAGAAGGCGGACATCATCATCTGCGTCATGAACTCCTCGGTGGGCTCCATGGGATCGGAATTCTCCAACATAGAGACCTGGGACGTGATCTCCACGTTCTATTCGCGGGTATTCGGGATTTACACCGTTTGCGCCAACCGCGCGGGAGATGAAAGCGATCACGCCCTGTCCGCGTTCCGGGGAGCCTTCCCCGAGATGCCCTCCTCACATGCCGAAGCCCACTACCAGGAGTGTAGCCGGCCTTTCCGTTTCTGGGGCGGAAGCAAGGTGGTGAATCCCTTCGGGACCACCATCGCAGAAGCTCCCTTTTACGAAGAAGGAGAGGTCACGACGCGCATCAGCCGCGAGCTCCTGCGGCGTAAGCGCATCCTGCTCCCCTATCTCTCCGCAACGACGACCCTCACCTCACCCACCGCGAGCTTTCGCGTATCCTCTATGGGTCGCGAAAGCCTACCGACAGATGAGTTTATTTCCAGCGGAAAAGAAGCAGGGCGGCCAGGAAGGCGAGGCTGCCCCACACCGCCATGACGGCCATGGGCATGAGGACTGTGGCAAGCCCCGCGCCCTGGTTCAGTACGGCGCGGGTCCCGTCATTCAGCGCAGTGAGGGGCAGGAGCCGCAGGATCGGCTGGACCGATTCGGGGAAGCGGGAGTAGGAGAAAAAGGAGCCGGAAAAAAGCCACATGGGCACCTGGACCAGGTTCATCCAGCCCGAGGCCGCCTCGGTGCTGCGAGTCCGGGATGCGATGAGGAGGGCGAGCCCGGCGAATGCCCAGGTGCCGAACAGGCAAAGAAGAGCGAAGAGGAAAACCGAGCCCCGCACCCGCGTGCCGAACACCAGCCATCCTACGGTCAGCAGCAGCCCGGCTTCCAACACCAGGAAAAGCAGGCGGGAGAGAATGAAGGCCAAAAGGAAGTGCTCGCGCCGCATGGGGGTGACGGCCATGCGCATGATGAGCTTGCGCCGGCGGAAGTCCACGATGGCATACCCCATTCCCCACATGCAGCTTCCCATGACGTTCAGGCCGATGAGGCCCGGGATGAGGAAGTCAATGTAGCGGGAGCCTTTTTCCTTTACCTCAACGGTCGCAATCGTTACAGCATCCCGCCTGCCGAAAGCCTGTTGCACGGCGTTCTCGGCGGCCAGCCTCGCTTCCCGCGCGCCGGGGCGTTGGGGGTCGTAGGTGAAGATCAGGGCAGGCGGTGCGGCCGGGTTGCTTTTCGCGGCGATCCAAAGGTCGGCACGCCCGCTGCCCAGGTTTGTCTCCGCCTGGCCGCTGTTTTCCACGCGCCAGAGAATATCGCCGGAATTTGGATCTTTTTGATCTTTTGCGACGAGTGCCAGCACCGCTTCCGCCGCGTTTCCGGAAAGCGCCACGCGCACCGTCTCCGGCCCCTGGTTGCGGAAGGCGAAGCCCAGCACCAAGGCCAGGAGAACCGGAAAAACGAAGACCCAGAAGATGGGCTCCGGGTCCCGGATGAACTCCAGAAAACGCGCGCGGGTCAGCTGGTACAGGGGATGGTTCATTCGGTTTCCGTGTTCTTGGCGGCGTTCGTGTCTCCCGCTTCCAGGAGCTTCTTTCCGGTAAGATGCAAAAAAACATCCTCCAGCGTGGCCTGGCGGGTGACCAGCAGGCGCACCGGGATGCTTTCTTCCGCAAGCGAGGCCAGCACGCGGGGGATCACCGCCGCAGGCTCGTTGGTGAAGAGCATGGCGGTCCCGCCCCGCTTCTCCGTCCGCACCACACCAGGAGTCCGCGACAGAAGGGCCGAAGGGGCTTCTCCCTCCACGGTCACCTCCACGATCTCGCGGGCGTCCAGCATTTCCAGGAGCTTCGAGGGCGTGTCCAGGGCTTGCAGGCTGCCTTCATCAATGATGCCCACGCGCTGGCAAAGACGCGATGCCTCTTCCATGTAATGCGTGGTCAGGACGACCGTGTTCTTCTCGCGGACAAAGCTCTCCACCGCGTTCCAGATGCGGATGCGCGCGCCGGGGTCAAGCCCTGTGGTGGGTTCGTCCAAAAACAGGAGCTCGGGCGACCCCACCAAAGCCACCGCAACCGCCA